>JAZSMM010000265.1:0-5854 GCA_045535895.1 Treponema sp. | reverse complement strand
AATGTTTCTCTTTTCAAAATACGGTGTACAAGTTTCCCATACTTTGGTCTGTGGATGCAATCTTTCAATTTCATCCCACTTTTTCTTTCCTATGCCTTTACTTTGAGTACCATATTTTACATAAAGAAAATCTAAATGATTATGTTGTGTTTCTTCATCAATTACGACAACTGCTCCTCCGACCATTTCATTATCTACAACTGCTTTATAGACAACTGAACCTTTTGTGGTCAAAGACCTATTTATATCTTCTTCTGGCAAAATAATTTCATCCGTCTTGCCAAAATCTTCTTCAAAGCCTTTTTGAAATGCCTCCTGCATATCTTTTTTATATTGTTCTAAATCGCAATCCTCTACCTTCACGAATATAAAACTCATCGTATTCTCACCACCAACTTCAAGTTTGTTTAACTCTATTATATTGAAAATTACCAATCTTTTCTGAAATACGAGAAATGTAATCAATTATTTTTGATGTTATTGTAAACGGTGGTTGGTAGGTATCCATGTTTTACTCCTTTTGATTGTCACGCGGATTGGTTCAGGCCTAACGGCCTTCACTTTCTTTTCCGTGAGTAGCGTTAGCTACGAACAAATCCGTGTGGCACTCCCCTCCTCCAAGCTCCCGCGAATCAGTATCGGGCAGATGTCCTTGATTTGGACCTTCAGCCCCTCGTTGATTCGCTTCCGTTCGATATACACATTATACATATTTGCAATGGATTTTTGAACACTTATTTCTGGGATTGGAAGCTGGGTCTCGTAAAATCTATCTAAATCAAGATTTGAACGAATACTAGAATCACTCATAAACCACCCACGACGGTCACTTTCTTTTCGTGAAAACCACATCATAATGTATTCTTCAAGCACAGAATTATCTTTGGACTCAAAAACCGTATATGCAGGAGAAATAATAATAGGTATACGATCTCTATTAAGTGCAATTCTTATACATTCATCACGACCTGTTTGCATTCCTGAAAAAGCAAACTGATTCTTTTCTACAACTTTATATTTTTTTAAATCAACACCATTCATATCTGCGACAGATGGCATAAATTGTTTTTTGATATTTATACCATGAACATCAGTAATCTTTCTACTACAGTTGCGATTATCAACTTCTTTTAATAGTTCATAAACAGGCCTATAAACGGATTTTTGTTTTATATTATCAATAAGAACATCAAATGTCAGCTTCAAATCTTCTAAGCCACGTTCATAGCTTTGCTGGTTTGCAACCATAGCCTTGTAGATGGCAACATATTTTTGCTGGGTGGCAAGGTCGGGAAGGTCAATGTCAATATCGCACATTGTATCCCAATCAAAAGTTTCACGTGCAGAACCCCAAGAATTAAATCGTGCATAACGATCAAATTCTGGACGGTTGAAGTACATAAACAGATAGTCTGATGAAAGTACATCAGGTCTACTGACTTGGAAAACTGTATAAATCGATGAAGTCAGAATAGGTTTTTCACCTGTATTAAATGCGACTGCAATTTTTTCGCCACGTCTTGAAGTGTCTGCAACGTATGCAAAATCCTGACAATGTACCACTTTGTAAGAAGCTAAACTGACACCATCCATATTGGCTTTAGTTTCTATAAACTCCTTTCCAGTAGAAATCCCTTTCACATCTTCCAATGTGAATGTACCGTCGCTGTTTCTTTCGTCTCGTAATTCTATCAATCCGCCGAGCTTGTATTTACTCAATGCCATAGCAACCTCCTAACTGAACAGTTCTTCCGACTCCCAATTTTTTGGAAATCCTAACGACGGCAATTGTTCTGGTCTCAGCATTTGTACAAGCCCCCTTATGTCACTTGCAAAAGAATTCTTCTTGTTGCATATATCCAGAAAATTCTTGACAATGCAAATTGTGGCATAAATGCGGTTGGGGTTCGGCCAGGAAGAAACCCACCTTCCTTTGTAAGGAACAAGAAAATGAGGTGCAGTTGTCAACTGCCGAGAATACAAGCGTCCGTGATGGGCGCATATATTTCTAACTATGTTAATATTCTGAAACCACGTGGCAAGTTTATCTGCATCTTCTTTGTCAAAACCAAAATAATTGCAGATATTTTCTTTCTCTGGAAGCTGAGGTTTCATATTCTTAAAGAATTTGCTTATTGGTCCAAAACTAGAGGTTTCAAAAATCATCCACGCAGGTGGTTCTGGGGATTCTGGGTATTTGCTAAGATAATGATTTTTAAACTCTTCCGAAGCCCGTTTCCAATCTTTTTGTAAAAATTCCAAATCAGCAGCAAATGCTCTTTGACTTCTAAAAAGACGATTATTTTTGTACCAAAGAATCCCTTTTGTTAAAGATACCAATGTCAACCTTGTCTTTAAGGCTGTTTCTATAAAACTTATACTGGAAAATAACAATGTGCGCAGCTTTAAATCAAAAATATAATCAGACCAAATGCAAGACCATTGTACATTCGGTAAAAAAGGAGCAGTCTCCAAGCTATTTTCTTGATAGGGATACGCATATCCCCGCAGTTTGTAATAATTAATGGATTGGAAAACTTCTGTTAGTTCAGATTCAGATATTCCCTGTAATCCGCTTTGGATTAACTTATGGGCCAAATACTCAGGTGTTCTCGGTGGTTTTGAAAAAATCATTTTGCCCTCCTGATAAAAAAATCAAAAGGGCAAAAAAATAACCCCACGTGAGACGCATTGTTAAGAGGCGTGCAGGGTCTTATTACCCTAAATATATAATTGTTCACAAAATTTGTCAATAATTTCATTAAAACATCCCTTCAAAGTCATATTTTTTCGTAAGTAGTGTTGCTACGAACAAATCCGTGTGGCAAAATTCTATCAATTCACCAAGTTTATATCTACTCAATGCCATAGTTAGTTCCTCTTATTCTCAAGCAAAAAACGTCTATTTCTATCTAGCTCCATCTGTAATTCTTCTTCCGTAGGGAGAACTGTTCTATATTTACTAGCAAAAATCTGTTCACTTTCATTTAATACAGAGTATTTAACAATAGTTTCATCTTTGTCGCTGCAAAAAATTATTCCAATGGTTGGATTGTCGTCCTGTCCTTTTTTTAGAGAATCAAACATACGCACATACATTTCCATTTGACCTATGTCTTGATGTTTTAATTCGCCCTTTTTTAAGTCAACAAGTACAAAACACTTTAGGATATAATTATAAAAAACAAGATCAATATAAAAATCTTGAGTTTCCGTTTTAATATGCATCTGTCGTTCTACAAATGAAAAACCTTTTCCCATTTCAAGTAAGAATTTTTCCATGTGGCTTATCACTGCATTTTCAATGTCTTTTTCAGATATTTTAATCTCCGGTTTAATTCCTAAAAACTCAAGTATATATGGGTCTTTTACATATTGCGTATTATTTTTTTTGCTTTTAGTATCTTTTGGTAATTGATTTTCAACTACCCTGTGAAACATATCTGTTTTTATGTTCCGCTCAAGTTCCCTTACAGACCAATTTCCATTTTAGACTGTTCAATATAATAATTTCGTTCATTTTCTGTATCAAGTCGCATTATCAATCTTAGATGAGACCATGATAATTCTCTACACAGTGTGTAGAGAATTGTATTTGATTGAAAAGTCAAATAAAACTGACGGCAATTCCATAAGTGAGCAACGGACATTCCACTTCCTATTTCATTATTAAGTTCTTTAGAAAGATTTTCTATTACTTTTTTCCCGTAATCAGCTCTTCTATTACCTTTCTGCTCTTGTTCAACAATACGCCATCCAATAAGATAATTAGCCTGAACCATAATTGAATTTACAGTTTTGTAGCTTTGTTTTTTCGCCTCAACTAAAATTGATTTAATGTCTTTTATATAATCATCTGTAAAGACAATATTTTTTAATTCTATAATTTCGTTATTCAATACCATAACCAATTCCTTTAAAGGCATCAGCCAGCATTTTCTGAGACTGTTTTTCCTGGGCAAGCAGTTCTTTCATTTCGTTCTGGATACGGCTCATTTCTTTTTCATAGTCAATTTCCAAATCGTGGTCTATAAACTCAATGTATTTGCTTGGGATGAGCGACCAGTTTTTTTGTTCTATTTCAGATGTCTTGACGCTCCTGTACAATTCGGGAGCTTCGTATTTTTCGCCGTCAGCTCCTTCATTCTGCCAGGCGTGGTATATTGCAGAAGCACGATTTATTTGGCCTTCAATCAATTCCACCTTTTTCTTCTGCTCATTTTTTACAGGATTTTCTGTCCATTGCCGTAAATCCATAAAGAGAATTTCATGCTCACGATTACGCAGAGTTCGTCCATGATATTGCCCGCCCTTTTTGTTCTGGTTCAATATCCATAAAGTGACAGAAATGTCAGTTGTAATAAAAAGCTCCCGTGGAAGAATAACGATTGCTTCCACCTTGTCGTTCTGAATCAGTTTCTTGCGAATCTCCAATGTGTCGCTGTCATTCAACGCACCGTTGGCAAGCAAAAAACCTGCGACACCTTTGTTCGGCTTCAAGTGGGAGAGAATGTGCAGAATCCAGGCATAGTTTGCATTGCTTTCTGGTGGAGTTTCATAGTCTGCCCAACGGCCGTCGTTTTTCAAGTTCTCATCATACCAGCCTTTCAAATTGAAGGGCGGATTTGCCATTATGTAGTCAAAATACAAGCCCTTGTGCAAGTCATTTGTAAATGTAGAATCTGCTTCTGCTCCAAGGTGATGACTAAGCCCACGCAACGCAAGGTTCATCTTTGCAAGACGATAGGTTGCAGCTTCCTTTTCTTGTCCGTAAATATTTATCCGGCTTATATCTCCACTGTGGGCTTTTATAATATCAGCACTTTGGATGAACATTCCGCCAGAACCACAGCATGGGTCATACAAAGTTCCGTCAAAAGGCTCAATCATGCTTGCAATCAATTGCACCACATCGTGCGGAGTATAAAACTCACCTTCTTCCTTTGTGGCATTTACCGCAAATTCCTTTAGGAAATATTCATACACCCGGCCTATCAAATCTTTTTCCTCTCCAAATGCCTTGTGGGTGATTTTGTTTACTTCGTCTATAAGTTGTTTTATATCATTTGGAGCAAGATTTCTGGTTGTAAAGGTTCCTTCTACAAAGCAACCCTTTAGCTTTTCATTTTCTGAGGCAAGGATATGCAGGGCGGTGTCAAGGGCGACATTGAGTTGGGGGGCAGGTGTATTGATGATTGTAGACCACCGGGCTTCCACAGGAAGGGCGTATGCACCGTCTGTAAGGGTTGCATCCTCAAAAAATGCCCGGATAATGTTCTCATCATCAGGATCCAATCCCTCATCCAGCAATCTTTGTCGAAGCCGTACAATTCCATCCTCATATTTTTCACCAATAAATCGTAAGAACACCAAGGTAAGCATCATGTCCCGTTTTTCAAAAAATGAACCGGAGTTCCTTGCCTTCCGCAGAATGTCCCTGCATTTGAATAAAATATTGTCTATGTTTATTGTTTCCTCAGCCTTTTTTTTCGCCATGGTTGGTACCCCCTAACCTATCAATTCCTCTTTTGAGTCAGATGCAATACAGCCATTCTCATCCCCAAACAAAATGTGCCCATCCATAATATTCCGCCTTCATCCCATGTTCTCCATCATAGCACAAACTCAAATAAATTTACATCCGCAATCTCCATTCTACCACAGTCCCTGTCCCCAACAATGCCACAGGCTGAAAGAAATTTTCCCTACAGTACAAAACTATTTTCTTTTTGGTACAAAAACATTATTCCGACAGCCCAAAAACATTTTCTTTTTGGTACAAAAACATCATTCCGACAGCCCAAAAACATTCTCTTTTTGGTACAAAAAGATTCTCCTTTCAGCTTGAGGCCAT
>JAZSMM010000263.1:0-1925 GCA_045535895.1 Treponema sp. | reverse complement strand
TGTACGTTATGGTTTTGCCTACATCACCTGCTTGAAACGTGTCCTGCCATGCACCTGTTCCAGGGTCGATTTGCACGTTCGTGTTTGTTCCGTCGGCTGTTTCTGCCATCCTGACAAAACTTGATACGCCGCTTCCGTCGGTAGTGCTGCCGCTTACGGTTACGTTGCTGCTTTGGAACGCATCTTGCTGCGTGGTGATGGATATTATCGGTGCGTTTGCATCCACTCCTATGTAGAATTCTTCCTGAGTTTCCTTGCCGTTGGTGTCGTTCGCCGTCAACCGAATTTTGTATACGTTTTCTTCTAAAGAGGTCGTATCGTCTATGGATTTTTGCAAGGGCAGGTTCAACGAATTCGTGGAACTGTTTATGTTTGACTTGCTGTGGAATTCCGTCCAGCTCGCACCGTCGTCCAAACTGTATTCCGCCTTTATGGAGGCAATGGAGTCGTCGTCGCTTGCTGTACCTAAAATTTTGTTGTTTCCCGTCTGGTCAAAAAGGTTTGTGTTTACGTTTACTCCGTCTTTTTGTTTTATCCCGATGTCTGCGTTCGTCAAGGAAATCACGGGATTGTCCGTGCTTTGGTCTATGAACACCGTCTTGCTTGCGGCCGCCGACTTGTTTCCGGCGGAATCTGTTGAAACAAGTTCAATTTTTAAGTCGCTTTTGTCTGTGTGTTGCGTGGTGTCGATTGAAAAAGAAAAAGTAGTGGATTCCCCAAAGTTACCTTTCTCTTGTACGGAAGGAGTTGTGCTTTCGCCCAAATACAGGTTGTATGCGGTGTTTTTCAATGTGTAGTTGTCGGAAACCGTTCCGTTTATGGTGATTATGCCGTTCACGTTGTTCTCTTTGCCATTCGCTGCCACTTGAGGAGAAATCGAAGATATTGTGACAACTGGAGCTGAAGTGTCCAAATAGGCTCTGCGAGAAGTTTCCACTGTTTGCTCGTCCCCTGTGTTTTGTGCAATTATTGTCACGGTGTACAGGTAGAATCCGTCTTCATTTGGAATTAGGGAACTTATGTCCTGTTCAAAAACAGAAAAGCTCCAACTGTAAGTTGTGTCGCTCATGCGGTTTAAGACGCAAGGGACGGCTTGTGTTTGACCCAAACTTTGTCCTGTCTTTTCATTCTTTGCGGACACAACATAAGACAGATTTACTGTTTCTGCGGTGGATTCAACTGTTCCGCTGTAGTTTAGGTCTATGTTGTTCTGCACAGAAAGGTCTTCCGTTCCGCTGGTTATGGCAAGGACAGGGGGTTTGTTGTTGCTTTGAATGACAAACCCGAATACACAACCAAAGTCCGGCTCCACATAGTTGCCTTCAAAATCACGGCCTTCTACAACAACATTGTATTTCTTGTTGGCCAAAAGGTTCCCTATGGAAGTTGTCACTCGGAACTGCTCCGAATTTTCCACGACGGCGCTGTTCCTTTGAATTTGCATGGCTTCTTTCTTTGTTGAATCCACTTCTGCGTTTATGTTGTCAATGGACTCAAATATAACCATTTTTTCCTGAGAATTTTGTTCCGGCACAAGGTAGATTCTTATTGTGTCGGTGTCAAGAGAGATTTGGTCTCGCCCGGGTGATACGGAAACAGCTATTTTGGATTCGTTGAATATTCCCGGGTAAACGTCATTTTCCACTTCATATCCACTTACAGTGTATGTTGGAGAATTTTCTGGATTCAAAGAGAACTTGGAGATGCTTTGTGCATCCGGTTTGGTGGAATCCAGCTTTTGATCGTCAAGATATTCTTTTACTTGTTTTGCCAAAGCACTGTCTTCATAACTGTCGTTCAATATCTTCACAAGGTCGTTGTTTGAAAGACCGTATCCAGAAGCACTGTAAATCTGGGAATATATTTCGTCATACAAGTAATATTCACAAGAAACATTGCCGGTATGATTGTAGTTAGTCGCGAGT
>JAZSMM010000195.1:0-4548 GCA_045535895.1 Treponema sp. | reverse complement strand
CATATAAAATGTCATAAAATGGAATGCGCTGGAAAACGCTTTCTATACCGTGATATCCGTCCTCACGGACAGGCAGCACCCTCAAACCTATGTTAATTTTAGCAGGTGCAACTACACGTACATCATATGACATAAACAGTGCTATTATTATACAAAAAAATACCGTTTTGTCAAATGCCTTATATTTTATTGTCCTAAAATTTTAGTAGTTTTTTGAGATTATGTTTAGATTGAATCAACAAATTCTGACATATTCAAAAGCCGGATGTTTTTTTTCTTTTTACATATTGACACATCATAGCCTTTGTCTACATAATTATTTTAAAATTATCGCTTTAATTTTGCAGAGGATTATGGATGATGTTAGACAACAGTGAAACGCTGGAATATGCGTCTGGAATTGATTACGGGTTCGATTATTCTTATGACGATGAATACGTTGATGATGACGAAGACGACTTTGAAGACGATGAATCGCTGGACGACTTTGAAGACGACGAATTTCTGGACGATTCTTTAGACGACGATTTTGACGACTATGACGAAGATGAAGAGTCTTTATATGATTACGAAGAAGAAGATGAAGACGATTACGATGATTATGATTGACATTTATTAAACATTGATATTTTCAACAAAAACGGAGTCCTGCAATGAAGTCAACTCATTGTTGAACTCCGTTTCTTTTTAAAGTGATTTGATTATTTTAATATTTCACCATTATGCCATAATTTTTCCAAATCATAAAAGGTTCTAGCTTCTTCCGTCATAAGATGAACAACAACCGTTCCAATGTCTATGAGGTTCCAATCATCTCCATCCGGAATTTTGCGATTAGTCACATGAATTTCCATGTCATTTTCTTTGACATAATCCTTCACCAATTTATACAAACCTTTCCAATGAACAGAACTTGTAACTGTTACAATCACAAAAAAATCCGTCCAACTGTTCAACTGGGAAACATCAATCACAGTCACATTGCCTCCCTTCCCGTCTTCCATAAGTTGCGCAATTTCCAAAGCCTTTTCTTTTTCTGTCTTCATTTTATCCGCCTTGTCAAAATAATTAAGTATTTCATCGGACATATCGTCCATCAAAATCTTTTCCCAATATAATCGTGAAGTCAACCCTTGTCCCTATGTCCATTCCTGCGCTGTCAGGCAGAACATCCTCAGTCACAATATTCTCGCACATAATCAAATCACCAAGAGCCTTTGCAACCTCGTCATTACCAATATGGTTTATGATTACAGTTTTTTCATAGTCGTTTGAGTCTGCGTTCACAGAACCAACCACATCATAGCCAAGCCCTTGGAAAAATATGGAAGTGTTTCTAGCCAGGCCTTGGACAGTCGTTCCGTTTTGAACCTCAAGCACATAGGTTCTGTCATACATAGTATCCGTCGCAGATGCCAAAGAGGCAACAGTCCTCTTGAAAAGGTCTTGTACAATTTCTCCGTCATACATAGGAAGCAACAAAGTCTGCCCATCTATAACACTGGAAGATCCGGAAACCGACCTAAAGACAAGCCTTTCAGAATCTACCTGTGAAATACTTTCCAAAAGAATTATCAAATCGTCATTGTCAAGATTAGAATCAAACAATTTGGCATAAGAGCGAAAATTGTCATCATGGAACATCTGTGGATAATTTCTATTCAATGCAGAAAGAAAAGCCGTCATAACATTCTGATACCTGTCTTGAACAGCTACATCTCCTTCTTCAGGAGAGGAATAATATAGATATGTGAAAATTTTATCACCGTCAAGGTTCACAAATCCAGACGGCAACAAATATCGGCTGCCGTCATCGTCTGCCATGTCTATTGGATACGGAATAAACACACGCAAGCCACCTAACAAGTCTGTCAGCAATTGGAAATCAGCAACATCTATCACGATATGAAATGGTATGGTCTGAGCCAACAATTTCTCTATTTCAGAACGGTAAGAGTCTATGCCTTCTTCCTTAAACACCGCATCAATACGATCCACACGATCAATGCTAGAAAAAATAGCCCCCGTATTTCCCGGCACATTGAACAAAGCACCTCTGGACAAAACAGGATAATAAACAAAAACATTTGTAAAAAGCACAGACTCGGCGTCTTTCAGCACAAAAAGGATTTTTATTGCTTCCTCGTTTTTAATCGTTTCTTCTACAGGGTTTGTTCTAAGAGAAAAAATCACAACAAGAGCAGAAACGATGATTATAAAAAAAATTATAATCAGGATAATCAAACTTTTATCGTTTGTTCCATATTTTATAGGCATTATTTCCCCTCCAACTCATCAAGAAAATTACGGGTCGCTAAAGAAACAGTCTTTCCTTTCTTTTTAAGGTAGGCAATATTTTCTTTTACTACAGTGACAACAATTTCATTCAACGACATTGCAAAAAGATACTCATAGTAATCCGACGTTATATGATTGCGTCCAGGCTCAATTTTGTCCGCAACATACAGAATTTTTGCCAAGTCGCACATGCCGGGCATTCCAAAAGTGTGAAAACGAACAGCATCAAGAACATCCCTGTCTTCCACGCCAAAATCGCTTTGAAGCATGGCAGCGGCGGCACGTCCATGCAACAAAGACGGCTTGGATTTCTCTAAATCAGAGATGGGCTGCCCATCCCTGGAAGAAAGGGAAAACAACAACCTTTCGGTCATTTCTTTACACATATCATGGGCAATTCCTGTAAAATACCCTCTGCTTGGATCCAAACCAAACATACAACACATTCTGTGAGCCATCTGCGCAGTCCTAACCGAATGTTCGTAACGGTTTTGGGACTCCACACCCATAGCATATCTTTTCACACGTTCAATCAGTTTTGCATCCATACAAGTTTCTATGAATAATATACTGGTAAACAGAATCAGGAACAAGATACCGCCAAGCACCCGATGTCCCGAAAGAACAAATCTGTTGTCGTATTTCGCTTGATGACACAGGAAGGATGGAATTTGAAAGTTCAACATGGGGATATTTGAATGCAATGGAATCTTTTTTTGAGTAAACTACACGTCTTGCAAGTATTATATCCGCCAAATCTGGAATCTGTTGAAAACGATTCCATGTTTCAAAACCCTCCACATGGTCGTCGCCAATGACCAACCCTATTTTTCCCTCTAATTCTTTTTCAAAACGCATGTTCAAATCAACCAAAGTGTCGTATGTGTAGGAAACCCCACCACGCCGAATTTCACATTCTTCGACACAAAAAAAAGGATTGCTTGACAACGCCATGTGCAGCATTTGCAAACGTTCTGCGCCAGAGGCACCTAGTGCCAATTCTTTGTGCGGAGGAATATTCACAGGAACAAACAAAACCTTGTCGTACCCAAGGGTACACCTGACATTCTCTGCAATCACCAAGTGGCCAATATGCACGGGGTTAAAACTTCCCCCAAATATTGCGACTCGCAATATTACACCTCGCTCCCAGGATACTGCACAGGCAAATCGTCGCAAAAAGATCTGGAACTCATAAAGTCGGACAAATCCTTTTTTTTCTCAATTTTTTTTGCGGACGGACTTTTATGCCCCTGTTCTTCCATTTTGGTCACCAGAGCAAGAATCTCTTTGCGGACAGAATCCAAGCCTTCTCTTGTATAAACCGACATGGCAAGCACAATCTGATTTGGATTCGCTTTGTGTATCTGTCTTGCGACCAAATCCGCACGTTCGCGAGCTCCTTCCATGTCTATTTTGTTGCACAGAACAATCCGTGGTTTTTCTGCCAGCTTATCAGAAAAAGAAACCAATTCTCCTTGCAAAGTTTGATAAGCGGAGAAACATTCGTCTGTTGAACAATCTATCATAAAAAGAAGACCCGCCGTCCGCGAGATATGTTTTAAAAATCGTATGCCAAGACCCGCCCCTACAGAAGCTCCTTCTATTATTCCCGGAATGTCAGCTATAATTATGTCTCTTTCAGAAGATGCATGAAGAACACCAAGATTGGGAATCTTTGTGGTAAATGGATAAGGCGCTATTTTCGGACGTGCGTTAGTAAACAAATCCAACAAAGAAGACTTTCCTGCATTCGGGAAGCCAACAAGTCCAACATCAGCCATTATGCTCAACTCAACCCTCAACCTACGGACTTCACCAGGTTTCCCCTCATGGGCATATCGTGGCGCTTGGTTTGTAGAAGACTTAAAATGAGAATTTCCCCAACCTCCATTGCCGCCTACAAGAAACACGAATTTTTCATCTTCGCTTTCCGTGGTAAACTCACGAACAATCTCTCCAGTATCCGCATCAAACAAAGTCGTACCGGGAGGCACAGGAATAACAACGTCTTCGCCATCACGCCCAAACCTGTTTCCCCCTTCCCCGTCAGCTCCATTACGCGCCTTGAACACCTGTTTGTAACGCATATGGGCAAGAGTACGCAGATTCCGCTTGACATGGAACACTACGTCACCGCCTTTGCCACCGTCACCACCGGCAGGACCTCCCATGGGCACATACTTCTCACGCCTAAAAGCAATGCACCCATTGCCACCCTTGCCAGAACGAACCTCTATCAATGCTTCA
>JAZSMM010000131.1:0-12842 GCA_045535895.1 Treponema sp. | reverse complement strand
AGGTGTTTTTTATTGGTTCTACATCTGCGTCGTAAACAGAACCATTCTGCCTGGCTTCCAACATAGCCTTGATAACATCGATGGAAGAAAGAAGAATGTCAACGACAGGTTCTGTCACAGTCACATGGTCGGAACGAATTTCGTCTAACAAGTCTTCTACCGCATGAGTAAAACCAGAAAGTTCTGTCATCTCAACAGTAGCGGAACCACCCTTCAATGTATGGGCTGCACGAAAAATCTCGTCTATTGCTTCATGGTTTGAAGGATCGTTTTCAATAACCAAGATATTGCTTTCCAAATTTTCAACTTGTTGTTCAGCTTCACTAAAGAAATCTTTTAGCAATTCCTCGTTATTTATATCAAGATAGTCACTCATGTTTACCATTTTATACGCAAAAAAATATAAGTCAAGAGGAATAATTTTACGCCATTATATTTTTTATTTTTTGAGGATACCATTTATTATTTTTGGAAATTATGGTATTCTTTTTAAAGGTTTACTCCTAATCTGCCGATAATTATAGAGTGTTTCCGTCTTTAGGAGATTTTCATATGGAACAAAGAAGCGTTTTTAGGATTTTAAATAAAATATTCCTGTTTTTCTTGGTAGCATGTTTTACTACAGCACATGCCGAAACATATTTTAGTGGCTATTCAGGTGCGGTTGCTTCTATAAACCCCGTAAAGAATCAAAAAGTTCCAGCCCTCACAGCGCAGGCGTTTTTTGCCGGACAATTTGACATATCAGGCGTTTTTCTTTTGAGGACAGAAATTTCTGTAGAAACAGACAACATCCTTGACCACGGAATTTTTCAAGACACTCCGGCTTATTTTAGCATAGATGAACTTTCCGCCACAACTAAATTCAAAACGGACAGTGCCTCCCACATGGCGGCAGTCTTTTTGGGTGAATACGAATCAATAGGTTCTGATTTATTCATGCAAAGGCAATTTGGAATCCGCCCAATCGGTTCCAAGATGACAGAGACTTGGCTTGGATTGAACGGGACCACGATTTACCCCTTCTCAGGGCTTGGGCTTTCATACATGATTAGATTCCTTTCGCCGCAAGCTTTCGCTGCATACTTTTATGTAAACGACAAAGAAGACGCTCACAACCTCAACCTTGACTTTAGATACGCAGGTGTCGCAGACCGCGCCATCCTTGACATTGCATTGGGGATGGGATTCCCAATTGAAACCAAAGATGCGGCCGGGGAAGACGTCGTCCTTCTTATAAGGACAATGGATTTACATGCCGGATTCTCGCTGCTGCTGGGGAACAGACACACGAATTCTCTTTTTTTGCAATGTGGCGTAAAACGATTAAGGCTGAATCCAAACGAAAAAGAAAAAGTACTGCGTCTTTCAGACTTGTATTTTTTGGTTGAACCAAGGTTTGCAACGAAACGTCTTAATTTTCATTTTGCCCTGTTCAATATTCCAGAGGACATGGCAAATGAACTTTTTTATGTGTCCAATCCATTGGGATGTAACTTGGCAATTTTTTCCAACAACATACAACTTGGCATGTTCAACTTGACGTTTGGAACACATATAACGGTTTCTTCACCAAACAACCTTTCGATTGACAACCTGTCGCTACAAGTTGCTCCTTTCGCAACAACGGAAGTTTTTGGCGGAACACTTAACATGGCAATGAAATTGGATGTGTTGAACATAAAGAAATGGTACGATTCTTTCAAATTTACGTTGGGATATAAAGTTCAATTATGAAAAAGTGTGTTGTTTCATTTTTAATCATTTTAATAGTTCTTACAACTCACGGTTTTTCATTTGATTTTTCAGGGCAATTGCATTTTGACACATACGCAGGCGACCCGACATTTGGATTTTCTTTCGATGCTTCTGGCAATGTATTGGACAACTTGAAATTGAACGCAAAACTGGATTATTTTACTGCCAACAGCTATGAAGCCCAATGTCTTGTTGTGGGTAAATTGTGGTTTTTAAAGCTTGGCGCAGGAATCGCATACAGCATAGACAATTCCGCTGAAAATATAATCGTTCCCGGCTTGGGTTTTACCGCACACATGGATTTGCCATTCAACATGGCACTTGCAGCAGATGCAATTCTTTCATTAGCTCCGGCAAACCTCTACGAAGCATACAGTTTTCGTGTGGGCGGAGCATTTATGTTCAGCACAGCAAACGCAGATTCCACCCTAAAATACTCTCTAAAACAAAGCGCAGAAAAAAAGGGAAAAACACATTCAGCGACTTTTTCTATCGAGGCTTTTGAAAAAGGTGTGCCTTTTACTATTTCCTTGGCTTTTGGAACGGACTTTCTTACGGACATAGAAGATGAGGATGTTCTTTTTGAATTCCATATAGAAGGCGGATTTTCCATAATCACAAAAAAAGCCGGAATATATTCGTTAAAAGGGAAAGTCACCCCGATTACCTACAGGACAAACCCTACCCCATTCTGTGTTTCTTTGGGAGCAGCGTTTTCTTTATAAAATTTCACAGAATTTCATAAAGGCAGTCCATACGTTTTGTGCTACGTAGTCACAAAAACTCTTAAAAAAAACACACACTTACGCAGACAAAACTCGCCTCTAGGGAATTAGCGCAAGAAATCCATGTAACCTAAAATTCTATTACGTCAATTTAGTGACTTCCGCACCGAATGGGAGCAAAGACAGTTTAAGCAACTTGAACGCCTGAACACCCAAAGGAATGCCCACAATTGTACAGCAGAAAAATATGCCTATGACAAGAAAAACAACCGCCAATTCCAAACCGCCAAAAATTAACCAAAGTACATTCAGCAAAACATAACCAGTGTTTGTTCTAAAAATAATTTCTTTTCCAAAAGGGAAAAAAGTAAGTCCCGCCATCTTAAAGCACTGAAGTCCCACAGGAAACCCGATGATGGTAACGCACCAAAGAATACCCACAACAACCCAAGCCAAACCTACAAACATACCACCAAGCAAAAACCAAAGGATGTTTCCAACTATTCTCATATGCTCTTCTCCTTTTGCATAACAAGCCATCGTTTTACAGGAACAGTCCAATCCTCCTCGTTGCAGCCTTCCAAAAGCAGTCGTTCAAACATATAATGGACATGAGTTGATATTAGTTTTTTGTCCTCCAGAGGTACATCCTCAGCCGTAACAAACAAATCGTTTATAAACTTCACTCCCTTTTCTATGTCAAAAGTTTTATTTTGAAGATGTAGCATCATATAGAGCGCAGCCGGAATGCAGTTCACGCTGTGTTGCTTTACGTAAAGAACCGTTTCCGCTATTTCCACAGCTCCTTCGTACAGTTCCATGGAATAACGTGCGTGTTCTTCTTCCGGCAATCGTTCCTGAAAAAAAACATCGTCAAAAAAACAATATGTCAGGGTAACAACAGCAATGTGTAGACTTGGAACACACAAATAATGCGGGTCTACACTATGTATCATCTTCATGTTTTTATTGCCGTTGTGGTGAGGTCTTTTAGTTGTGGACATTTTGAACTTGTAAACCCTCGCTGCTTCAGCATAAGTCATTTGTATGGCAGACATAAACCTTGCACAATGAGGCAACGCCCGTTTTACACCAAAGCGTTTTATGATTAAGGTAAGAGGTCTAATCCAAAAATGAATAAAATCAAGATATGTGTCGCTTTTATCCGGCCGGTATGGAATTTTATCATCCAAAGGGTCGTCCACATGGATTATTTCCATCTTGCGTAGTTTGAACTTTACGCCGTATTGAAGCAGAAAAAAATCAAACAGAACAGTACGCAAAAAACGCAACAATGGCTTGAGCGTTTGCCAATGCGTGGGGATTACAAGATACGGCGGGAAAATCCCCAAGTCTTTTATACGCCGTCCCTGTAGTTTGTCCTTTCGTTGTTCGTCCGTCATATATCCAGCAGCAACTCGTCTATCGGCTTCCCTGCGGGAACCATTGGAAGAACCATTTCGTCAATATTCATGCTACAGTCAATCACGGCAGGCTTTCCGCTTTTTGCCGCTTCTGCAAAAACCTTGACAAATTCGTCTTCTGTGTCAGCACGAAAACCTGCGATTCCATATGCTTCTGCTAATTTTACAAAATCCGGACCAAAGTCCAACGTGGTTTCCGAATAGCGCTTGTCATAAAACAAATTCTGCCATTGACGAACCATTCCCAAAACGCCGTTGTTTACAACTATGATTATTATAGGCAATTTGTAGTGAGAAATAGTCGCAAGTTCATTGCAGTTCATGCGGAAAGAACCGTCGCCTGCAATGTGAACCACATTTTTATCTGGATTTGCAACTTGAGCTCCAATCGCTGCCCCAGTTCCATAACCCATTGTCCCCAAACCACCAGAAGTGAGCAAAGTCCGTGGCTTGGAAAAAGGATAAAACTGTGCAGTCCACATTTGATGTTGCCCAACTTCCGTTGTTACTATCGTGTCGTCCCCAAGTTTTTCATGTATATGCTCAAACACAAATTTTGGGTGAAGCCGCGTTTTCTTTGAATACATGGAAGGAATGTGTTTCTTCCATTCTTCAATTTGCTCATTCCAAGCGGATTTTGCACGGGAAGGAACAAGGGGAATCAACTTTCCAAGAACGTCCTTTATATCCCCAATCAATGAAGCCGCCGTTGGTATATTCTTGTTTATCTCCGCAGGGTCTATGTCTATATGAACAACCTTGCTGTCTTTGGCAAATTTGGACGGGTCAGAAATCACACGGTCCGAAAACCTTGCACCAACTGCAATAATCAAGTCGGACTTGTTTGCACCACAGTTGGCAGCCTTTGTTCCGTGCATTCCAATCATGCCGCAGCATAAAGGATGCCTTGAAGGAAAGGCTGTCTTTCCCATCAAAGAAACAGACACAGGAATATTCATTTTTTCTGCAAAAGTTTTCAGTTCCTCGCAAGCATCAGAAATCACAACACCACCGCCAACATAAAGAAAAGGTCTGTTTGATTGGCTTATCAATTCCGCCGCAATATTTATTTGCTCATCCGAAACCCCATCTTCCTTTGCAATGGGGCTAAGACTTGCACGAGTTGTTTCGGTTGGCTGTAAATCAACTGGTTCGTATTCAGAGACAGCCGCCGTCACGTCCTTTGGAATGTCAATAAGAACAGGACCTGGACGACCGCTTTTTGCAATTAAAAAGGCTTGCCGGATTGTGTCTGCCAATTCATTTACATCACGCACTATGTAATTGTGCTTTGTGATTGGCATAGTAATACCTGTAATGTCTACTTCCTGAAAGCTGTCTTTCCCCAGCAAACTACAGCCAACGTTGCAAGTGATAGCCACCATTGGAACTGAATCCATGTACGCCGTGGCAATTCCTGTCACAAGATTTGTAGCCCCAGGACCACTTGTCGCCATCACTACACCGGTTTTCCCTGTGGAACGGCTGTAACCGTCTGCAGCATGAGCCGCCCCCTGTTCGTGGGCTGTAAGGATATGGCGGACTCTGTCTTTGTGCTTGTAGAGTTCGTCGTATATATTCAAGATTGCTCCACCTGGATAACCAAAAACAGTGTCAACGCCTTGTTCAACAAGACATTCGATTACAATTCTTGCTCCCGTGTATTTCATTGTAAAATCGCTCCCTTGTCAGCAGAAGAAACCAATTTTGCGTATCTTGCCAAATATCCTTCCGTCACCTTTGGAGGGGGACACACCCACGCAGCCTTGCGTTTTGCAAGTTCTTCGTCGGAAACTTCCAAAGTTATTTTGTATGAATTGATGTCCAAAGTGATTTTGTCGCCTTCCTGAACCAATGCAATCGGACCACCGTCCGCAGCTTCCGGAGAACAATGTCCTAATGATGCGCCACGAGTAGCCCCGGAAAAACGACCGTCCGTAACAAGAGCCACGTCCTTGTCCAATCCCTGCCCTGCAAGAGCAGCCGTAACTGCCAGCATCTCACGCATGCCTGGTCCCCCACGAGGTCCTTCGTAACGAATCACAACTACATCGCCTTTGTTGATTTTTCGACTTTGAACAGCGTCAAAACATTCTTCTTCTGAATTGAACACACGGGCAGGTCCTGTGTGCTTCATCAACTCCGGAGCACATGCTGAACGCTTTACCACAGTTCCGTCCGGCGCAAGGTTTCCAAACAATATGGCGATTCCACCTGTAGCAGAGAAGGGATTTTCTATTGGTCGTAGAATCTCCGGGTTGCGGTTTACAACACCTTTTATGTTTTCTGCAACTGTTTTTCCAGTCACAGTCACCAAATCAGTGTGAATCAAATTTTTCTTTGCCAACTCTGCCAGTACCGCTTGAACACCGCCGGCTTCGTCCAAGTCACACATAAAAGTATGCCCTGCAGGAGCCAAATGGCACAGATTCGGCGTACGTTCAGAAATTGTGTTTATCATGTGTAGGTCAATTTTAACTCCTGCTTCATGGGCAATGGCAGGAAGGTGAAGAACTGTATTGGAACTACAGCCGAGTGCCATGTCGGCGGCAAGGGCATTTTCAAAGGCTTTTTCGCTCATAATTTGGCGGGCGGTAATTCCTTTTTCATACAACTCCATGACTGCCATTCCGGCATGCTTTGCCAAGGCAATTCTATTTCCCGTAACCGCCGGAATTGTTCCGTTGCCGGGCAAGCCCATGCCAAGGACTTCTGTAACGCAGTTCATGCTGTTTGCCGTGAACATTCCGGAACAAGCTCCGCAACCAGGGCAAGCGACTTTTTCCAACTCGTTCAACTGTTCCTCTGTGATACGTCCTGCACCAACAGCACCGACGGCCTCAAACATATCTGTAAGGCTTAAGTGTTTGCCTCCATAAGGATTTTCCCCATGGCAAGAATCCGCACCAGGCAATTTTCCGGGCATCATCGGTCCTCCGGAACAAAAAACCGTGGGCAAGTCCAAACGGCCTGCAGCCATAAGCATACCTGGCACAATTTTGTCGCAGTTGGGAACCATGACAAGGGCATCAAACTGATGGGCCTTTGCCATACATTCAATGGAATCCGCAATCAATTCACGGGTGACAAGGGAATACCTCATTCCTTCATGTCCCATTGCGATTCCGTCGCAAACACCAATGGCGGGGAATTCCACAGGTGTTCCTCCTGCCATACGGATTCCTGCCTTTACGGCTTCCGCAATTTTATCTAGGTGAATATGTCCGGGAATAATTTCGTTTTTAGCACAGCACACGCCAACCAACGGACGGTTCAGTTCTTCATCTGTATAGCCCATTGCACGGAACAAAGAACGATGAGGTGCACGGGCAAGACCTTTTTTTGCGTTGTCACTTTTCATAGTGAATTCCTCGTTAATGTTTGTGATGTATTTTATGTCTTAATTTTACTTATTTGGCATGTTTGGGTCAATGTGGATATTTCAGGACAAGTCTTGCGGTTGTTCCACCAAATCCGATATACTTGAATTAAACTGAACCAAAAGAGGATTAAGTATGTATGTGACCTGCCTTGACCTAGAAGGTGTTCTTGTACCTGAAATATGGATTGCTTTCGCTGAAAAAACCGGCATACCTGAACTACGACTTACGACACGGGACATAAGCGATTATGACGTGCTTATGAAAAAGAGAATAAGCATACTTGAAAACCACGGACTCGGATTAAAAGAGATACAAGCAACCATAGAAGAAATAGAACCCCTTGACGGTGCAAAGAACTTTTTGGACAAACTACGAAAAACAACGCAGGTTATCATTCTTTCAGACACTTTCACCCAATTTGCAGCCCCTTTGATGCAAAAACTAGGCATGCCAACGATTTTTTGCAACGAATTGGTTGTTTCTGCAAGTGGCAAAATCACAGGCTACAAAATGCGCCAAGACAACGGCAAATTCCATGCCATAAAGGCTTTGCAGTCAATCGGTTACAAGACAATAGCCGCAGGGGATTCGTTCAACGACCTTGCAATGATAAAAGCCAGCAACGCAGGGTTCTTGTTTCGCGCACCACAGCATATAATAGACGAAAACCCAAAGATTTCTGCGTTCACGGACTACCTCCAGTTACTCCAGGCCGTGGAGCAAACGGTGTGCGCCCCTTGAATCAACCGGCGGCAGAAACACCTATTTCTATCAATTTTTTTTGAATTTTACTTTTAACCAAAACGGCTATCTGCTCCGTAGAAAAATCCTTGTATTCCTCGTAGTCAATCGGTGGCAAAAAATGCACCTGGGTTCTTACAGGCTTTAGACTGTTCACGCCAAAAGGCTTGTAGGAATCCACCAATGTGACGGGAACTATGGGCGTGCGAGATTTCGTTGAACACTTGAACGAACCCGCCATAAATTCCTGTACATTGTTTCCGTTGCCGTCGTAGCCACCTTCCGGAAAAATTATATAACGTCTGCCCTGCTTTACTTGTTCGGCCACATCAAAAATAGTATGGACTTGGGATTTCATGTCGTCTTTGTTCAAGCGGCTGCCCCTAACAAGAAACATAAAAGCGTTCAAGATAGGCATTCTTGACCTGTGTTTGTCCATAAGTATCGTACAAGGTTTTTCATGGGCGTAAATTATTCCCACCGCATCGTATTTTCCCTGGTGGTTTGCGTACATCACATATCCGCTTTCTTCCGGCAGGTTCTCAACGCCGTACACGTCCGTTGTGATGAACGCATTCGTCCTCAACGTGTTTATGACTTTTTTTGCCAACCTGTAACGGGCTTGTTCGTCTTCTGGACTATGAAAACATTCAATACAAGCCCCTTGGATATAGTAAAGCAATATAAACGGCAAAGAAATAATTATCACAAACCAAAAACGAATCATTTTATGCCCCTAAACAAATTTTCATTTTATGAAAAACATTATAAATATATTTATCCTGAATGTCACCCTTTGATTCAGTTTTTATTGTGCAAAATATTTATTTATAGTAGTATTCATAACACAAACAAGGAACAGACGGCATGAAAAGACTTGAAATAGGACAAGAAATTGAAACTGAAATCGTGGCAATTACAAACGACTGCATTTTTTTGGACTTAAACGAAAAAAGCGAGGGGTTGCTTGACCGCAGTGAATTCAACGATGAAAACGGCGAATGCAAGGTAAAAACAGGCGACAGGATAAAAGTCTTTTTCCTGGGGAAAAAAAACGGTGAAATGCGTTTTACCACAAGAATCAGCGGGGACAAAGCAAACGCAGACATATTGGAAAACGCATGGAAAAACGGAATCCCCGTTGAAGGTTGCGTAGAAAAAGAAATAAAAGGCGGTTATGAAATAAAAATCGGAGCAAGCAGGGGGTTCTGTCCGTACTCCCAAATGGGATTCAGGCAAAAGGAAAACCCGGATAACCTTGTCGGACGAACGCTTACCTTTCGCATCCAAGAATACAAGGAAAACGGCAGAAACATATTGCTTTCCAACCGGGCGGTATTGGAAGACGAATACAAATCACAAGTGGCGGCTTTAAGGCACAAGTTGCAAGAGGGAATGACAGTAACCGGCACTGTGGTTTCCATCCAAAACTACGGAGCATTTGTGGACATAGACGGGTTTCAAGCATTGCTTCCTGTCTCTGAACTAACAAGAGGTCGAGTAAAGGACATAAACGAAATCCTTGAAGTCGGACAAACCGTAACGGCCCAAATAATCAAAGCGGACTGGGAAAAAGAAAGAGTTTCGCTAAGCATGAAGTCTTTGCAAGAGAATCCGTGGGATACAGTTGCAAAAAAATATCCCGTGGAATCCAAGCACAAAGGGAAAATCGCAAGGATAGTCGACTACGGCCTTTTTGTGACTTTGGAACCTGGCATAGACGGACTTGTACACATTTCCGACATAACAGAAGAAAGCCGCAACACAAATCTACGGGTAAAATACAAGGTCGGACAAGACTTTGACGTGGAAGTAAAGGCGATAGACACTGAACAAAACAGAATCAGCCTTAAACCTGCTCATGGTAGCGAACAAGATGAAGACGCAAAAAAATATTTGGGCAACCAACAAGACGACGGAGAGACATACAACCCGTTCGCAGCCTTGCTAAAGCGATAACCAGTTGGGTTAATTTGAAAAAGCTGCCTCCAGTGCCACCTTGAACATAGGTTCCAAAGCGGAAAGACGCAAATTTTCTGCAATCCCATGCCCTGTCACGCAGCAGTCTGTCACGGTCACAATTGAAAAGGCCTTTTTGCCCAGCCATGCGGCGTTACAATACAAAGCGAATGTTTCCATGTCCTGTGCCAAACAGCCCATCCTTGCCCAAGGTTGCCACGACTCTTTTTCTCCCATGGCGTTATACGAAGAAAACAAATCAGAAGAAAAAACACTCCCTGCATGAAAAGCAAAACCTTGTCGTTCGGCAAAACCACAGGCAGCGGACAACATGCCAAAATCAGCGCACGGAGAAAAACTACCGGGCAACTTGTACTGATATGCGTAGTTGGAATCCGTACAAGCCGTCATTGCAAAAACCATGTCGCCGGGTGTGATTTTCTTTTGCAAGCCGCCGGCTGTGCCCACACGCACAATCCTGTCAACGTTGTAACAGCTGAACAATTCATAGGAATAAATTCCCGCAGAAGGACCGCCCATCCCGGAACCCATTACCGTAACAGGGCGTCCGTTCCATGTTCCTGTAAAACCAAGCATGCCACGCACGTTTGTGACTTGCTGCGAGTTGTCCAAAAAATTCTGCGCAATGTATTTTGCACGCAACGGGTCGCCGGGCAACAGAACCACCCTGGCAATTTGTTCTTTTTCTGCGTTGTTATGAGGTGTCGCCATTCTTGTATCTTAAAAGCCAAAAGGGCCTACGTCAATACATTGGTTTGCAAATATTTTCGGCTTGAATAAAACAAAAACATATCGTATAGTGAAACTATGGCAGAGCGTCAAACAAAACCAACAACCAGCGAAAATTTCCTACAAAGATTATTTGGATCTATCTTCAAATCTTCTGATCCAGAAGCCGAAAAACGACGAGTGATGAAGAACATTGCAAAGGATTTGTCCAAAACAAAATTCAAATTCTACAAACCAGCCAGCGATGAAGTTCTTCCGGCTTTTGCAAAGATGTTTTTTGCAACATATAAAATAGTAGCGCCGGCTCAATCGTTTTTTCAAAACATACAGAACGAAAAGCAGTTGCAAGCAATAGTGTTGAATTCCATGCTGAACGAAAAACAGTTGAACCTTATAGAGCAATTGACAGAAGAAAGCATCATTGCAGAGTCAAAGACCATGCCTTTGCAGCAACTTAGTGCAACCGTAAAAAACAGATCTGAGCAACTATTCTCCGACTTTGACGGGGCCATGATAAACAGAATAGACACCCTGTATTCCCAACTAATGCTTTTCAAGGCGTTCTGTACTTACGACTATTATTTTTTGCTTAGAAAATTCGCTTCTTCCTTGCGGGAAATGGACTTTTCCAACACACCGCAGTTTGAAGCCATCAACGGAAAATACATAGTAGACGACTTGAAAGATTTTATGAGCATAGCATGGCTTTTGACTGGCTATGAAAGTTGGAAGGACTTGTTTGTGCTTTTAAAGAAAATGCGAGACACAGAACCGGTGGCACAAAACACATGGGCAAAACTTTTGTCAAGGATAAGAGATTTGCAAGCCTCCCGTGTTTTCGAGATGATGTTGCAACTTATACAGCAAGACCCTTCCTACGAACTTGTTTTTCGTGATTCGTCAGAGCATATTGTAGAGTCCTATTTGAACAAAATACGGCAGCAAGCGGACAAAACAATGAACCAACTGCAAATAGACCAGAAAACCTCCAAGATAGATTCTCTGGTAACCTCAATATTTGGAACAACCGCTGTAATCCGAATGAAAAACTACACAGAAGAACAAAGTATTGTGTTTGAAAAACGCAATTTGGGTTCTTTTATATATCATCAACCGATGAACTACATGAAAGCCTTCATATTGGATTACATAAAAAAAGATGTCAGGGAACTTGCGGACTTAATTCTTGTACGTGGCAAGTGGACGACATCAACTTTGTCAAAGGCAATGTCGGATTCATACCATACCTTGCTGGAGTTGTCCAACCAGATAATTGAATTCGATGAAACCTTAGCGGAAAGCACCCCGCTTTCAGGGAAACTTAAAAACTTGGCATCCCGATGCGACCGTGACAAAGAGGCTTCCAACGTACTGCATACAGTACTTGGGGACATAAACAACAACGCAAAATCTTTGCTCATGGTTGGCGTTCAGAATTTAATTGTATTCGCAAAGAACATAAAAATGATTTTAGAGGACCACCAAAAACCAAGCCCAGAACTTGTAATCAACTGGAAGGAACTGGAGCATTTCGCAGACAAACCACTCAATACCATGGGTGTTGCTGTGTACAAGCAGTTGTACCAGTTTGTCACGCTGATACAAAGTTTCCTGAACTAAAAAAAATGCGCTTCAACTCAGCTGAAGCGCATTTTTTATGCCAACGGCAAAATTTTTCTTTAGAAAACTTTAACAACCTCGCCGTTAGGATACCGCTGTGCGATAAAATCCGCTATTTCTGCACTTTGCAACGCTTTTACAAGGGCTGCAATTTTTTCATCTGCTTGATTGCCGTCCTTCACAGCTATAACATTGACGTAAGGCGAATTAGCCCCTTCTACAAAAAGACCGTCCACGCTAGCCACAAGACCAGCAGGGATTGCATAGTTGCCGTTGATTACGGCTGCATCGACATCATTCAACACACGGGGAAGAGTGGCAGCTTCAAGTTCGCTGAACTTGAGTCCGTAAGGATTTTCGATTATATCAATCGGCATTGCGGTGATTCCTGCCGCAGGGTCAAGTTTTATCAAACCGGCTGATTCCAAAAGCAACAAAGCCCTGCCTTCATTTGTAGGGTCGTTTGGAATGGCAATGACTGC
>JAZSMM010000119.1:0-4225 GCA_045535895.1 Treponema sp. | reverse complement strand
ATGTCGGCTCATCGCATCCTGGGGCTGGAGCAGGTCCCAAGGGTTTGGCTGTTCGCCAATTAAAGCGGTACGTGAGCTGGGTTCAGAACGTCGCGAGACAGTTCGGTCCCTATCTGCTGTGGGCGTTGGATGATTGAGAGGGTCTGCCTTTAGTACGAGAGGACCGAGGTGGACGGACCTCTGGCGTGCCAGTTATCCTGCCAAGGGTAGGCGCTGGGTAGCTAAGTCCGGAAGGGATAACCGCTGAAAGCATCTAAGCGGGAAGCCCGCCTCAAGACTAGTCATCCCTGGGGGTTCGACCCCCCTGAAGACCCCGGACAGACTATCCGGTTGATAGGCCGCAGGTGCAAGCATGGTGACGTGTTCAGCCGAGCGGTACTAATAGGTCGTGAGGCTTGGCCATATTGTCGTTTCATTCGGTGTGACCTTTCGTTCTCCCCCCCAGCAATCCTGGGCTGGTCGTTTTTATGTTTGTGCTTAACGCCCGGTGGCCATAGCGAGGAGGAAATACCCGTTCCCATCCCGAACACGGAAGTCAAGCTCCTCCGCGCCGATGATACTGCTATTGCGGGAAAGTAGGTCGCTGCCGGGCTTTTTCTTTTCTTTTCTTTATTCTGTCTAATCCTATCCGTATATATGTTTTTTGCTAATTGAGTTTTTTGTATTTTTTTGATATTGTAGTGTTGTTATGCTAAAAAAGCTGGAAGAACTATCCATACGTTATTTAGAATTAAATGAATTAATTCAAGATGTGGAATTGGTAAAAGATGCAAAGCGTTATAAAGAGGTTATGCGTGAACATTCTCATCTTGTACAAGTTATGGATGCATACACTGAATACAAATCGCTGTTACAAGGTATAGAAGATTCTCAAATTTTAATTACCGAGGAATCGGACCATGATATGAAAGAATTGGCCAGAGAAGAATTAAAAGAGTTAGAGGCCAAACGTCCTGAAATGGAATCAAAGTTAAAAATGCTTCTCATTCCACCTGATCCGCTTGAAGAAAAGAACATTATTATGGAAATTCGTGGAGGAACTGGAGGTGACGAGGCTTCTTTATTTGCAGCCGATTTGTTCCGTATGTATACACGATATGCTGAAACTAAAGGTTGGAAATACGAAATCATGGATGCCAGTGAAACCGAAGTCGGTGGTTTCAAAGAAATTTCTTTTTCTGTTACAGGTAAATTTGTATATGGCAGCCTTCGTTGGGAAGCAGGCGTACATCGCGTTCAACGAGTTCCTGAAACAGAGGCTCAAGGAAGAATCCACACCAGTGCTGTCACTGTCGCAGTTCTCCCAGAGGCAGAGGAAACAGAAATAGAAATCAAACAAGAAGATTTACGAATTGATGTTATGCGAGCAGGAGGTCCAGGAGGGCAATGCGTAAACACGACTGACTCTGCCGTTCGTATAACTCACATTCCTACGGGACTTGTGGTTATTCAGCAAGATGAAAAGAGCCAGATAAAAAACAAAGCAAAGGCATTGCGTGTTTTGCGTGCAAGGCTTTTTGATTTGGAAGAATCAAAAAAACAAGCAGAGCGTTCGGCTGCAAGAAAGACTATGGTAGGTTCGGGCGATAGATCTGAACGAATAAGAACTTATAATTTCCCGCAGAATAGAGTTACGGATCATCGTATCAATTTAACTTTATATAAACTTGACCAATTTATGCAGGGAAACCTGGATGAAATGATTGATGCGTTGAATATCTTTGCTAAAGAAGCTCTTTTGAAAAGTTCTGTTTCTTCTGATTTATAGTTTTTTATGAAAAATTTTTCTATAAGGCACATTAGGCAAGAGGGCATCAAAATGTTGCAAAATTCTTGTGGATGTGAATCGTCTTTTGTGTTGACTCCTACCGCCCAACTTGATTGCGATTGTATTTTATCTTTTGTGATTGGATTTCCAAAGGAATATATTTTTTTAAACCCGGAAAAACAGTTGACTCAAAAACAAGTTGCTTTTTTCTTTGAATGTATTGAACGCAGGCGAACGGGATTGCCTGTTGCGTATATAGTTGGGGAAAAAGAATTTTTTGGTTTTGATTATTTTGTTTCGGAAGATGTTTTAATACCAAAGCCTGATACAGAATTGCTTGTGGAACAAGCTGTTGCTTTAATTCTTGCTAAAATACAAAATACTTCTTGCTATGAAAAAATAAGAATCCTTGATGTCTGTACTGGGAGTGGTTGTATCATAGTTTCTGTTTGGAATATTCTGAAACATAAAGGATTTGAAAATAGGATAAGCCTTTTCGCATGTGACATTTGTGACAAGGCATTGGCTGTTGCAAAAAAGAATGCGGAAAAATATAAATGTCCTGTCCAGTTTAGACAAGGGGATCTTCTGACTCCTTTTTTTTGGGAAAAGCAAGATAATTCATTTGATTTTATATTGGCAAATCCGCCATATGTTCCTAGGGAAATTGCAGATAAACTTTTGTTGGACGGTAGAAACGAACCATTTATTGCACTTAACGGGGATTGTGGTGGTACTAGCGACGGAACGGGTTTGATTAAGCGCTTGATTGTTCAGGCTTTGCAGATACTAAGGCAAGATGGATTTCTTTTGATGGAAGCTGGAGAATACAACATACATTCTGTTGCATCGACTTTGGATGTAAATGGGTTCAAGAATATAGAAATACTAAAGGATTTGTCAAATATGCCTAGGTTGCTTGTAGCAAAAAAAGAATAGCAAAATGATAAAATTTTTGGCTATAAGTTGTTTTGTGATAAGTAAAATGCTATAGTAAATCCATGAAAGCCGACAATCCTTTGATTAAAGTGTGTAATTGCTATGTCCTCAAAGATGGCTGTCCTGTTACTTCCTTGTTTACATGGGAAATGAAAAAAGGAGAAGTTTGGCTTGTGACAGGTCCAAATGGCGGTGGTAAATCTCATTTTATTGAAGCGCTTGGAACTGATAATGCTGGGGCTTCTTTGAGTGGTTGTACTTTTGAACCACAAACAGGCGGGTTGTATTTTAATAAATATAAATCAAGTACTAGTGTTGTTTCTTTGGAAGCGGCAGCCTCTCTTATAAAAGAAGAACGATTAAATGATGAAAGCGATTACATAGAAGGAGGAATTGATATCGGACGTACTGCAAGAGATTTTATTCAAGAAGTTTTGCCTTCAGATAATCGTAAAAACTTGGAGCAGTTCGAAGAAGTGGTTTTATGTGGCATTTCCACTGTTTTGGATAGAGGACTGAAATATCTTTCGACAGGTGAGATCCGCAGGGTTCTTTTATGTAGGGCTTTGTTGTCAAAATGCCAATTTCTGATTCTTTCAGATCCTTTTGCAGGTTTGGACTCCGTGTCAAGGAAGATACTAAATAGTTTTTTCAGTTCAATGGCAATTAAAAATGTTGGTGTAAACTTTGATTTTGTTCCTTCAATATTGCTTTGCATGGAACGCTATGCAGAAATTCCAAGGGGAATTACGAATGTTCTGGAATTTTCTGGAGGTGGAATTTCGTTTTGCGGAAAGATATGCGATTATGAGGATTTGATGCAAAAGCGGAAAGAAGAAAATTCTCAAAAGATTATAAATGAAAAGATTACTGAAACCCGAATTTTTCAAGAACTCCATGCGGAAAGTAAAATTTTCTTGAAAAAATCAAAGGACGAAAATAAGAATGAACTTGTAAGTATGAAAAACGTTACTGTTGCCTGGGGCGGCAACACTGTTTTGAACAAATTGACATGGACTCTTTATGCCGGCGAACATTGGTTAATACGTGGCCCGAACGGTTCTGGAAAGACTACTTTTTTAGAACTTATAACTGGTGACAATATGCAAGTTTTTTGTAATGATGTTTCCGTTTTTGGAAGAAGGCGTGGGACGGGAGAGACGATATGGGAGTTAAAAGAGAAAATGGGAATTGTTTCTTATCGTCTTCATCTGGAATATAGGATGTTGGGTGGAACAGATTTAGAGGCTGTGTTACTTTCGGGTTTCCACGACTCTATTGGATTGTATGAACAGCGTTCCCAAGTGGAGCAAATGGCAGTACGCAAATGGTTGACTTTTGGCGGTTTTGACGGCAGAGGGCATGAAAATTTTGGTTCTTTGTCGTATGGAGAACAACGGGCTGTTTTGATTTTGCGCGCTGTTGTGAAATGCCCTCTTCTTTTGATTCTGGACGAACCGTGTCATGGATTAGATGAAGAATACCGTGCAAGGATACTGAATTTGCTAGAAGAAATTG
>JAZSMM010000093.1:0-3049 GCA_045535895.1 Treponema sp. | reverse complement strand
AATTGGTTCACCACAAAAAGAGGAACTAACAAAATAACGCTAAAGCTGGAAGAAGTACAGGGTGAAGAAGTTATAACAGACGCCGCCCCGCCACAAATTACTGTACAGCCCGTAGGCGAGGTGAAAATTTACTCAGAAGGCGAAACTGAACCATTCACGAAAAACCTTTCTATAATTGCCATAAGTTCTGACGATGGAACTCTTTCTTACCAATGGCAAGTTAAAAGTGAAGATGGTACTTGGGAAAATGTTGAAAATGGAACTTCTACCACAATTACTGTAACCGTAAACAAAGGTGAATACAAAACCTATAAATGCGTTGTTACAAACACCAACGACAGTGTGAACGGCAGCAAAACCGATACAGCCCCTTCTGATGCAGTTACAGTTGCCTACGTGGAAGGCACTCTTACTTCAATCACTGCAACATACAAAGATGGAGCTTACGAAGTTTTGGACAAGGGCTTTACTTACAGCAACGTAACCGTACAAGAAACCTACAAAAGTGTCACAGGTGAAACAACAACCATTATAGTTACCGCTAGTGACAGCCGCTACAAAATTTCTCCAAGCGATTCTTATGAAAACGCAATCGGCTATGTGCCTTATACTGTAAGTTGCGAGGTTACAGCAACTACGGAATCAGCCCCACCAACATCTCTTACAGTGCCTGTTAAGTATGAGCTAAGTGCAGAAAACCTTGCTTTGGAATCATTTTTTAACAATATGTTTGTTGTGACAAGTGACGGTGACGGCACGTTGTCTGTTCCACAACACGGAACTGTGAAATACGTTTATCAAAGTAATAATGATAATTCAATCCCTTCTAAATTTATCAATCAAAATGGTAATTCAGAAGAGATAAAAGATATTAATGACTTCAATAAAGAGGAAAAATACTTTATAGCCACAATCACCTCAGGTGGAAAAAGTATTGGAAATGGAGAAACTTGTACTGACGATGGTACATTTATTTACAACGTAATATTAAAAGCGGAAAGCGAATGGTTTGTTTGCAGCACAAAAAAATCCAAGAATTTTACTGTAAAAGTTTGTCCTTGGAATATTGAAATAACGCAAGCTAGTGCAACCGCCGCTGTTACTTCAGAAAACCTTTCTGGTAGCACAAGATATACCCTTTCTGTAACAAACGAGGCATATACAGAAGATTATGTCCCTCTAACGTGGAAAAGTGATAATGATGGCTTCACTATAAGCGACTCGACTTTATCCACTCCAGCCGCCGCCACTGGAAACGACCAAACCGCCATGATTACGGCAACAGCAACCCTTAACGATAGTAACGTTACGCTTGCAACAATAGAGGTGACCGTGCCGGCTACGCCACCAGGTACGGAGGTAAGTTTTGCAGGAGCAACAATCAACGACAAGAATGGAGACTCTGTTGACGCCAGCATAGCCAAGGTTTCTGACACAAATGACATTACAACGGTGACTGTGAGCAACGTTGATAATGCAGAGGACATTTGGGCATATTGTGCCACTACAACGGACTTTTTTAACTTTAAAGCCAACCAAAACTACAAAGTTTATGCCACCATGTCTGCAAGGGAAGAAACCGTTGTCGGGATTGCAGCTGCAAGAGCCGATATGTTCTTTACAGTTGGAACAACATACCAAACCTACGAGTTTGAGACAGGCACGCTACAGTCTGATTTGCCAAAACAAATAACAATAGGCGTGGCGGCAAAAGCGACAGAAATATACATCAAAGATGTAAGAATAGCAGAGATTACTGATTCCAGACTTCCTACCTTGAGTTTTATGATTAGTAAGGATGGGGTAAATGCATACCTTAATGACCCTTCTCATACAAAAAACATCATAGATTTGACTTCTACGGATAATGGCTACACGATTGGTCTTAATTCTACAGGCGTTACGCTGCAAATAAGAGATTATGCAACTCCAGGCAAATTGAACAAGGTTTCATTCGACATGACTTCAACCATTATTAATTTACAATCTAATTTAATAGCCCATTCAGTAAATATCCAAGAAAAGGAAAACAACAATGGTAGAATCAATGCTTGGAATACACCCTCTCAATTTAGAAAATCAAATACGGTGATTTTCCCTGCTTTTGCAAATAATTATACGCCTGCCCTAGAAGCTGTAGTTCCTTGTGTTGTTAATGGTTTGTTTGATACAGGAACAACACAAACTGGTTCTGTAACAATTTCAAATTTTGAAATTAAGAGCATTGACACCCTAGAAGGTACAGGCAAAGTCTTTGCGATAGAAACGAATGGGTGGAAAACATCTATAAGTCTTCCCTTTACTGGAAATACTGCACAAAATGGGGGAACAGGACAAGTCGTTTTGATAAATAATTTTGGCGATAACGGTCCTGAAAATTGGAACGAATGTATTAGATTTGTAAATGACAGCTGGAACTCTAATCTGAACAATGGAGATGGAGCATTCGATGTACCGGTTGGTCAAGCCATCACCCTAAACGCAGACTTTACCGTAACGATTGCAGAAGAAACGACCAGTGGTGGCGATACGGGGGGGGTACTGACGGATACGCAGTAGGTCAACCCTATTATGATGATACAGGTACTTTTGAAGGGTATATATTTGAGATAGGGACTGATTATATAAAGATTGCATCACCTAATACAATGACACCTGATGGTAGTGTAGGTTTGCAATGGTGTTCATCAGGACTGGACGGTTCTCTGTTTTCTATTACCGATGGAATTGAGATGAAAGAAACTATAGCAGATTTGGATGCTTTTGGAACATATTCATTATTTTATGAATTAAAGGATAGCGAGTGGTATGTTCCTACAAAAGATGAATTTGACTCAATGGTTTCAAATCTATCAAGTGACATTGATTTTGAATATTCCACATTCTGGACTTGTACTTTAGATGAAAGTCAAGGAAATTCTGCTTTTTATTACAACTATGGTGATTGGAATAGCCAGCTAGTTACGGAATACTCAGACTGTATTCCTGTAAGAAAGATTGATTTATCCAATTAATTCCCCTCGGCAAACGCAGGGAACAAAACGTCGCA
>JAZSMM010000268.1:0-1845 GCA_045535895.1 Treponema sp. | reverse complement strand
TGCGCAGCGAGCAGAAAATGCCTCCAAGGGCATTCCTGACATAGGAATAGGTCGCAACTGTAAAATTTCTGGAACGATAATAGACAAGAATGCCCGAATAGGTGAAAACTGTCAGATTGGTGTTAGCGGTCGCAAATACGAAGACGGCGAGCATGGGGAACATGGTGAGTTCTTTACAACAGATGGAATTATTGTTATTAGAAAGAATGCTGTGATTCCAGCTGGAACGATTATTTGATTTTCTGGTTGTTTAATTAAATTGTAAAAAACTGCTAGATGCAAAGTCTAGCAGTTTTTTATTGTCTTGTTATCTTATTTTTCTTAAAAAAGCGTCTTTATACCCAAAAGATTTGAACCTGGCAAGAATAGTACCGTATTCATCTACGCCCAAAGGACCAACCATAATTTGATATGCCTTGCCGCTCTTCAATGGAACCATGACAAGAGGATATTTTTGTCCATATGCGTCCATGATATTGTTTATGTTTTCCTCTTCTGCCAATGTTGCGATTTGTACATAGTATTTTCCACTTTCAAGTTGAGAAAGTGAAGGTATGATATTTCTTTTACCTAAAGATACCGTTTTGACGGGTTCTTTTTTGTCCTTTTCTGTACTTGGAATGCTTTCTTTGAAAACTGGCTCTGGAGTGACAACCAAGTCAGCTGTTTTAGGAGGATTGTCCTCTACAGGAACAAGTATTATTGGTGCGAAAGGGTCTTCCTGGACGGGAAGATCTTCCATAACAGGCTCTTCAATTGCCTGCGCCACAGGTTCGTCTGGCACAATTTCCACGAGGGGTTCTTCCTGGACGGGAAGGTCTTCCATAACAGGCTCCTCGATTGCCTGTGCCACCGGTTCGTCTGGCACAATCTCTACGAGGGGTTCTTCCTGGACGGGAAGGTCTTCCATAACAGGCTCTTCAATTGCCTGCGCCACAGGTTCGTCCGTCACAATCTCCGCGAGGGGTTCTTCCTGGACCGAGATGTCCTCCATGACAGGCTCCTCGATTGCCTGCGCCACGGGTTCGTCCGTCACAATCTCCACGAGGGGTTCATCCTGGACCGGGATGTCCTCCATGACAGGCTCCTCGATTGCCTGCGCCACGGGTTCGTCCGGCACAATTTCCACGAGGGGTTCTTCCTGGACGGGAAGGTCTTCCATAACAGGCTCCTCGATTACTTGAGCCACAGGTAAATCCGCTTGTGCAAGTTTTGTGTCAAGTTCTTTTTCAAGTTCATCTGGAATGGAAGCCATGACATTTTTGTCAGGATCTTCTGTGATTACAGCTGTTCCTGATGAACTTTCATCTAAAAGTCCTGTTCTTTTTGTGATTTTCACTTGTACGTTTGCATTTGGCACTATGAAAAGTTTGTCCGCGGCCTCTGGGGAAAGAAGTATTGCCACGCCTGCGGAAGGGTCCAACGAGCCAAGAATAAGTACATTTATCGTGACGCCTGTAGTTGGGTTTGTAACGCTTACACTGTCGCCTGGCAGATATCCGACGGTTTTTGCAAACAGACCTTTCGGCAGGACTCCTTCTTCTGCCACAACAGCCCTTCCGTCAAGAGATGGCTTGGATGTGGCAAAAAGCGATGCGACAAATATAAAAGCCATTGCAATTTGAATAATCCGTTTCATAAGTTCAATCCCCTCAATGTTTTGTTTTATCGTTTTCTAAGGCTACTGTTTATTGAAGCCGCGATTTGTCTTCCAAAATTTATTATGCCGTCGGTTGTGTTGTCCAGTTCCGTTTTTATTTTGGGAACATGCTTGCCTGATGCAGTCTGTTTGTTGTCATTTGTTCTTATTATCTGCCACTGTGCTGAATTTATGTTTTGTAATAG
>JAZSMM010000223.1:0-10452 GCA_045535895.1 Treponema sp. | reverse complement strand
GGAGTGGATGTCCCTGTTCTTGCATGGGGAATAGGAATAGATCGTATGGCTTTGATGGCCTTAGGATTGAACGACTTACGCGAACTTTTTAGTACAGACATAGAACAGGTTCGTCTGCGGAAAGCTAGGTACTAGATTTGTAGTTTAATTGCAAGAAAAAATTCTAAGAACTCGACATATGAAAAATCGTATGCTTGCTTTTTCCATGGAATCAGTATATACTATTGTTTTAGTTAAACAAAATCTCAAACTTTGTCATTTTGAAATTTGGAGAAGTAATGAATCAAACCTTGCCAAAAATGCTCAAAGAGATTGTTAGTCAATATCCTTGTGTTGCAGTCCAATATTCACGTAATAAACAGGGCGATTTTAGTCCTATTACATACAAAGAAATGTTTGAACTTGTTTTGAATGTTGGCGCGGGTCTTTTGTCCTTGGGAATAAAAAGAGGCGACCATGTAGGGCTGATTTCAGACAACCGTAAAGAATGGCAGCAGTCTAGCATGGGCATAATGGCAATTGGTGCGGCGGATGTTCCAAGGGGTTGTGACGCAACAGAGCATGACTTAAGTTTTATACTTTCTTCTGCGGATTGTAGTACTGTGATTACAGAAAATTCAACACAAATATGCAAAATCCTTAAACAGAAAGATAACTTACCACAACTTTCTCGCTTGATTTGTTTTGATGAAATTACAGATTTGGCCAAGGATATGTCGAGAACTTGCAAGGTTGAACTTGTTCCGTATGGGGATTTGGTCGCAGCCGGTGAAAATTTTAGGCAAAAAAATCCTGGAAAGATAGAAGATGAACTAGAACTTGGTAAGACTGACGATGTTGCTTGTATTATTTTCACTTCTGGTACAACTGGAGAACCCAAAGGTGTTATGCTTTCTCACGGAAATTTCCTTATACAGTTGGATGAACTAAAAGAACGAATTTTTCTGTATCCCGGTGACAAAGCTCTGTGTGTGCTTCCTGTGTGGCATGCTTTTCAGCGTTTGTGCGAGTATGTGATTCTGTGTCAGGCGGCGGCACTTTGTTATTCCAAGCCTGTTGGAAGTATTTTGTTGGCTGATTTTCAAAAGTTGAATCCACAGATAATGCCAGCTGTTCCAAGAGTGTTTGAGGCCTTGTATGATGGCATCTTACGGACTATGAGGAAAACAGGAGGATTTGTCTATGGCATGTTTAATTTCTTTACATCGGTGGCTCTCCTTCATTCCAAGATAGACCGTCGACTTTTCCGTAAAACGGCTAGATTTGGAAACGACCACATTGTGTTGTCTTGGATTGGGCTTGTGCTTCCATGGTTGTTGCTTTATCCGCTGAAGTTGCTTGGCAGTGCGTTGGTGTTCAAAAAAATCCATGCAAAGTTAGGAAACGCTTTCCGTGCTGGTGTTTCAGGTGGTGGTGCTCTTCCACCACAGATTGATGCTTTTTTCTGGGCAGTTGGGATAAATGTGGTGGAAGGATACGGTCTTACAGAAACCGCCCCTGTTGTATCTGTACGCCCAATAAAAAGCCCCATCTTTGGAACTGTTGGTTCGCCTATTCGGGGGGTCAAGGTTCGTATTGTTGACGAAGACGGAAATGTTCTTCCGCAGTGCAAAAAAGGTGTAGTACAGGTTTGTGGCGGCACGGTTATGAAAGGCTATTACAAACGTGATGACTTGACTGCAAAGGTAATGCATGGTGACTGGTTTGATACAGGTGACATTGGCATTTTAACCGTTGACGGTGAGTTGGTTCTGAGGGGACGTATGAAAGATACGATTGTTTTACGTGGAGGTGAGAACATAGAACCAGCACCAATAGAAATGCGTTTGAATGAATCCCGTTATATTATGCAATCAATGGTGGTTGGACAAGACCAACGTTATTTAGGTGCGCTAATTGTTCCTGTCCAAGAAGAAATAATTGCCTATGCTGATGAAAATGGAATAACATATTCTAGCTATTCGGATTTGTTGACAAACAGCGACATTTGCAAATTGATTGACATGGAAGTACAGAGTATTGTGAACGCACATAATGGATTTAAAATTTTTGAAAAAATTTCTAGGTTTGCATTGATTGAAAAACCTTTTGAAGTGGGTGTAGAACTTTCTGCAAAGCAGGAAATTATGCGTCACCGTATATCAGACATTTACGCAAAGGAAATAAATTCTTTGTTCAAATAATCTTGCTGCTAATAAAATAAACGCTCGGCTTGTAAATCCTTCAGCCGAGCGTTCTTTTTTATGAAGAAATAATACTTTATTTGCTCAAATACTCGTTGATGCTAGCAGCAGCACGACGACCTTCTCCCATTGCAAGGATTACGGTTGCGGCTCCAAGAACAATATCACCGCCCGCCCAAACAGCAGGGAAAGAAGTCTTTCCGTTTTCGTCAACACTGATATGTCCTTTTGCGTCTGCATTAAGTCCAGGGGTTGTTTTTTCCATGAGCGGATTGGAACCGTTACCTAGAGCAACAATGACAGCATCACAAGAAACCTCGTGTTCGCTGCCTTTTACGGCGACAGGGCTTCGTCTTCCAGAAGCGTCTGGTTCACCTAGTTGATAACTTAGGGCTACTACGCCACGAACACAACCGTTTTCATCTCCAAGTATTTTAACGGGGTTTTCCAAAAAGCGGAATTCCACGCCTTCTTCTTCTGCGTGTGCAACTTCTTCACGGCGGGCTGGCATTTCGTTGCGTGTTCTACGGTAAATAACGGAAACTTTTTCTGCTCCCAAACGATATGCCATTCTAGCAGCATCCATGGCTACGTTTCCGCCACCTACAACAACTACATTTTTTGCAGGATAAAGAGGGGTGTCCGCATTTTCCACATCATAGGCTTTCATCAAATTGGCACGGGTCAAATATTCGTTAGCACTGAACACGCCGATAAGGTTTTCGCCTTCTATGTTCATAAACTTTGGAAGACCCGCACCAGTACCGATAAAAGCCGCATCATAACCTTGTTCTTGTAGCAGTTGAGGCAAAGTGCCTGTACGACCCACAAGAAAGTTTTGACGGAATTCCACGCCCATTTTTTTGAGCATTTCCACTTCAGATGCCACGATGGATTTTGGCAGGCGGAATTCAGGAATTCCGTAAACCATTACACCGCCCGGTTTGTGGAATGCCTCGAAAACTGTAACCTCGTGCCCTGCTCGGCGAACATCTGCCGCAACGGTAAGACCGGCAGGTCCGGAACCGATTACGGCAACCTTTTTACCTGTAGCAGCTGCCACCTGCGGTACAGTTTGCAAATTATTTTCCCGTTCGTAATCGGCGACAAATCGCTCCAAGCGGCCAATAGAAACGGACTTTTCTGCATCTTTATAAGTCTTTCCGACGGTACACTGTCCTTGGCACTGCTTTTCCTGAGGGCATACACGTCCGCATATCGCAGGCAACAGGTTTGTAGTTTTTATTATGTCAACGGCTTTTTTGAATTCACCCTTTGCCACTTCTGCAACAAATTGCGGAATCGGTACATTTACAGGACAGCCTGCAACACAGGGGGCGTTCTTGCATTGAAGGCAACGGTTGGCTTCGACTATTGCTTGTTCCACAGTGTAGCCGGTTGCAACTTCGCTCATAAGTCTGGCACGTTTTGCAGGTTCTTGCACAGGCATTTCCTGCTGGGGAATTGCCATTCTGTCTTTTGGAGACAAAACACCGTTGGCCGTTTTTGTTTGCAGTACGTCATATTCCTTTTTTGCATTGGAAGCAAGAATTTCTAGTGCCACATATTCACTCATTTTGCACCTCCTTTTAGGGAGTCGGCCTGTAGTTGCATTCGGCACTTGTGCATATCTTCTTGTTCACGGTTTTTGAACGCCTTCATACGCAACATCATGTTGTCCCAATCTACTAGGTGTCCATCAAATTCCGGACCGTCCACGCAAACAAATTTTGTTTCGCCACCGATTGAAACACGACAACCGCCACACATTCCTGTACCGTCTATCATAATTGTATTTAGCGACACAACAGTATGAACATTGTAAGGTTTTGTTGTCGCCGCACAAAACTTCATCATTATAGGCGGACCTATTGCCACAACCTCGTCTGGTTTTGGGTTCTGCTCGCACAAGGTTTTAAGAGGCTCTGTGACAAGTCCTTTTGTTCCAGCAGAACCGTCGTCTGTCATAATGTAAAGTTCGTCAGCAAGGGAACGCATTTCGTCTTCAAAAATGAGAAGGTCTTTGTTTCTAGCTCCCATTATAACGATTACTTTGTTGCCTGCATTTTTATATGCTTGCACGATTGGATGAAGCGGTGCAACCCCGATTCCTCCTCCGACACAAACCACCGTTCCGACCTTTTCAATGTGGGTTGGATTTCCCAAAGGACCAAGAATTGCAGCAAGGGAATCGCCTTCGTTTTTGTATGACAATTTAAGAGTTGTCGCTCCAACTGCTTGAAAAACAAGAGCAATCCAACCTTCATCGGCATTTGCGTCTGCGATGGTGAGGGGCACACGCTCTCCAAATTCGGTGTCTAGCTGAACTAAAACAAACTGCCCGGCCTTTCTGTTGCGGGCAATATCAGGGGCTTTCACTTTCATGTAAAACACGTCTGCGGAAAGCTGTTTTTTCTGAATAATTTCAAACATGGTCTTTTCCTTTTTGACATAAACTCAAAAAAAATGAAGTGATTTATAATACCGCATAAAAGATTGTGTTGCAAGGTACAAATCTGATATTATAAACATGATTTTGCGGAGGCTCTTTATGCAATACGGTTATTTTGACAACGAAAATCGCGAGTATGTAGTCACTAGATGTGATGTCCCTGTTTCTTGGACTAACTATCTGGGAACGGAGTCTACTGGAACCGTGATTTCCCACAACGCCGGTGGTTACATGTGGCACGAGTCATCGGAATTTCACCGTGTTACAAGGTTTAGAGCAAATGCATTGCCGCTTGACCGTCCCGGTCATTATGTTTATTTGCGTGATGCAGAAGACGGCGACTATTGGTCCGTCTCTTGGCAGCCGGTGGGAAAACCACTGGACAAAGCTAAATACGAATGTCGTCATGGAATGTCTTATTCAAAATTCAGCTGTGATTACAAAAACATTTTTGCAAGTCAAACTCTTTTTATTCCCCGTGGTGAAAGTTGCGAGTTGTGGGATGTCAAGATAAAAAACAATTCTTCTAAAGAACGCAGAATCGGTATTTTTTCTTACTGTGAATTTTCCTACCAAATGATAGAAATTGACAGCCAGAATTTTCAAATGAGTTTGTATTGTTCGGGTTCTGACTGCAAAGACGGTGTAATTGAGGTGGACAATTTTTACAACCCCGACATGTATCATTATTTTGCTTCCAGTTTTGAACCAGACAGTTTTGATTGTCTTAGGGATACTTTCATTGGTCCTTATAGGACAGAAACCAATCCAATTGGCGTGGGAAAAGGCGTGCTTTCTGCTTCTAGCGAGTTGGGGAACAACCATTGCGGTGCTTTGCACAAGGATTTTGTGATTCCTTCTGGTGGTGAAGTGAGGGTTGTTTTTATGCTGGGCGTGGGGAGTCGTAAAAAAGGTGTTGATGTAAAGAAAAAATTCAGCGACCTTGATATAGTGGACAACGCTTTTGCCAAGATAAAATCTTACTGGGACAAAAAATGCTCTGCGTTGCAAGTAAAAACTCCAAGCGAAGCAATGAACACAATGTTGAACATTTGGAACCTTTATCAAGCCGAAACAAATGTTGTGTTTTCTCGTTTTTCCAGTTTTATTGAAGTTGGCGGGCGTACAGGTCTTGGCTACAGGGACACGGCACAAGACGCTATGTGTATTCCCCATTCAAATCCTGAGTTTTGTCGCAAGCGTATAATTGATTTGCTGAGAGGTCTAACCCAAGCAGGTTACGGACTTCATTTGTTTGAACCGGAAATATTTGATCCAAATCGCAAGCCAAAGCCGCCGTTCAAGTCCCCCACTGTAAAGCCAGAACCAGATAAAACCAGCCTTGTACATGGACTAAAGGACACTTGTTCTGATGATGCTCTTTGGCTTGTGCCTGCGATATGTGAATATGTCAAAGAAACCGGGGAATACGACTTTGTGGATGAAATGGTTTCTTTTGCAGACAGCGGGGAGTCCAGCGTTTATGATCATATGATGCGTATTTTGAACTTTTCTGCGGAACAAGTCGGTTCAACAGGTATTTGTAAAGGATTGCGTGCAGACTGGAACGACTGCTTGAATTTGGGCGGAGGCGAAAGTGCCTTGGTCTCTTTTTTGCATTATTGGGCAATGGATAATTTTGTGGAACTTGCGGAACATTATGGGCGTAAAGAAGACGTGAAAAAATATCGTGCTTTGATGGAAAAGGTTCGTGCTGCTTGCGAAAAAGAACTTTGGGACAAAGAATGGTACATCAGGGGAATTACCAAAAATGGCATAAAGATAGGGACATCCAAGGACAAGGAAGGAAAAATTCATCTTGAGTCCAACACTTGGGCTGTGATTTCTGGAGTTGCACAAGGGGAACGTGCCGAAAAAGCCATGGATTCTGTGGAAACTTGGCTGTATTCACCTTGGGGAATACATTTGAATGCCCCTTCTTACGGAACGCCTGATGACGACATAGGGTTTGTTACTCGTGTTTACAAAGGGATAAAAGAAAACGGTGCAATCTTTAGCCATCCAAATCCATGGGCTTGGGTAGCAGAAACAAAATTGGGGCATGGAAGCCGTGCAATGAAATACTACGATGCTTTGTGCCCTTTCAATCAAAACGATAAAATTGAAACAAGGCAAAGCGAGCCTTACTCTTACTGCCAGTTTGTCATGGGGAAGGACCATTCTGCCCATGGCAGGGCCCGCCATCCTTGGCTTACAGGTTCTGCCGGCTGGTCTTATTTTGCTGCTACTCGCTATATGCTTGGAATTCGGTTCAGTTTTGCCGGTATGATTATAGACCCATGTATTCCTTCTGGCTGGAAAGAATTTGAAGTAAGGCGCATCTGGCGTAATGCCACTTACGACATTTTTGTGAAAAATCCTGACGGTGTGGAAAAAGGCGTAAAGTCCATTTTGTTGAACGGCAAGGCTGTGACAGACGTAATTCTGCCACAGCCAACCGCTAGCGTGAACACCGTGGAAGTGTTGATGGGACAGGTTGTTTAGTCGGCATATACGTTGAGTGCTGCTAGCCCAGGGTACACGGAAAAGCCGTCTAAGAATTCTTCTATTCTTAACAGACGGTTATATTTTGACACACGTTCGCTTCGGCTTGGGGCTCCTGTCTTTATTTGACCTACATTAAGAGCGACAGCCAAATCTGCGATTGTTGTATCTTCCGTTTCTCCAGAACGGTGGGAAATAACCGCTGAATATCCTGCGTGTTGCGCCATTTTCACTGCGTCCATTGCCTCTGAAACAGTTCCAATCTGGTTGAGTTTTACCAGAATTGAATTTCCACAACCCATTTCTATGCCTTTTTGTAATCTGGTTGTGTTTGTTACAAATAGGTCGTCGCCTACAAGCTGAACCATGTCGCCAAGTTCTTCTGTAAGTTGTTGCCAACCTTCCCAATCTTCTTCATCCAATCCATCTTCTATTGAACGTACAGGATAGGTGTTGCAAATTTTATTCCAATGGGCAATCAGTTCTCCTGAAGTATAGCGTTTTCCGCTTTTTGGTAAAACATATTCTCCTTTGGCTTGACTTTTCCATTCACTTGCAGCAGCATCCAAGGCAAGCACAAAGTCTGTTTCTGGTTGGTATCCGGCTCGTTCTATTGCAGAAAGAATAAACATTATTGCCTCTTCATCAGAAGACAGGTTCGGGGCGAAACCTCCTTCATCTCCAACGGAAACCGAAAGACCTTCTTTTGTAAGAATGGCTTTCAAGGAATGAAAAACTTCCGTGCAAGCTCTAAGACCTTCCCTGAAAGAAGAAGAACCTACAGGCATAATCATAAATTCTTGAATGTCAATGTTGTTTGCTGCATGTGCTCCTCCGTTCAGTATGTTCATCATTGGAAGTGGCATTGTATTGCCATTTATGCCTCCCATGAATCTAAACAAAGGAAGGTTATATGATTTTGCTGCTGCCTTGCAAGCTGCGATAGAAACAGCCAGTATTGCATTTGCACCTATTTTGGATTTGTCTTGTGTTCCGTCGGCATCTTTCATCGCATTGTCCAAGGCATAAATGTCGTCGCAAGGCATTCCACGTAGCGTCCTGTTTAGGATTGTGTTTATATTGGCCACAGCTAAAGAAACACCTTTTCCGCCGAACCTCTTTTTATCCCCGTCGCGCAGTTCTAGTGCCTCGTACATTCCTGTAGAGGCTCCACTGGGAACAGCCCCTGTTCCTACTGTTCCGTCAGACAGTATAACGTCAGCCTCTACTGTGGGGTTTCCTCTGGAATCAATAATTTCTCGTCCAATAATTTTTTCTATAGTACGCTTGTTCATAAAAGCCTCCATATAAAAGCATGATTTAAACATAATAGTCAAACAAAGTTTTTGCAAAACATATTTACTTTTTGCCTTGGATATACAATATAAACAAGATATACTTTCTTTAGGAGTTCGCCTTGGCAGAAAAATGTCTTAAATGCTTTAGACCAAAAATAACTTGCTACTGTCCTTATATTATTCCAATAGAGTCAGGTATAAAATTTGTCTTTCTAATGCATCCAAAAGAGGCTTTCCGTCAACATACGGGAACAGGACGGCTTGCATCGCTTTCTCTGATTGAATCAGAAATCATAGTGGGTGTAGATTTTTCTAAAAACAAGCGATTGAATACATTGATAGAAGACTCTAAATACAAAGCTATGCTTTTATATCCAGGAGAAGAAAGTATAGCATGTGACCATCAAAGTCTTGTACAGGCCAAAGAGGAAAGCAAACAACTTTTGATTGTCGTACTTGATGCTACTTGGTTTTTCGCTAAAAAAATGCTTAGATTGTCTTCAAATGTGAGAATGTTGCCAAAAATATCTTTTTCAAAGGTTTACCAATCTCAATTCATTTTTAAACGTCAACCTGCAATAGGATATGTTTCCACCATAGAATCTTGTTATTATTTGTTGAAAGAAATGCAACAAGCAAATCTTGTTTCAAAGGAAATCAATGTACAACCTCTTATGGATGTATTCAAAAGAATGGTGGATTTTCAAATAAAAGCTGAACAAGAACGTATTGCGTCAGGAGTCCCTGGGCGGCATGCATACGATTTGAAAAGGGACAAAAAAAACAGGAAGCCATGACAAGACTTCCTGTTTCGCTTTATCTAGCGTATTCTATAATTCGTGTTTCACGAATCATTGTAATTTTTATTCTTCCTGGATACCGTAAATCTGTTTCAATTTGTTTGGCGATTTTACGTGCCAGTTCTTTTACTTCAGAATCATTGATTTTTTCATTGTTCACAAGAACACGAAGTTCACGGCCGGCTTGAATTGCATATGCTTTTTCAACCCCTGTGAATTTTTCCGCAGTTGCTTCAAGGTTTTCAAGGCGTTTGACGTAATTGTCAATAGTTTCACGTCTAGCACCGGGACGAGCGGCAGATATTGCATCTGCTATTTGCACGATAATGGCTTCTGTGCTTGTAGGTTCAATGTCATTGTGGTGGGCTCCAACGGCATTTATAATGCGAGCATCTTCTCCCATTTTTCTAACCATGTCCATGCCAACTTCAGCGTGGTTCTGGTCGGAATCGTTTTCAGCACCTTTTCCTATATCATGCAATACTGCGGCACGTTTTGCAAGTTCTCTGTTTGCACCAATTTCAGCGGCAAGCATTCCGGCGATAATCGCAACTTCTTTTGAATGGTTCAAAACATTTTGTCCGTAACTTGTTCGGAAATACAAGCGACCAAGGGAACGAACCCCTTCTTGGCTCATGTTGTGGATTCCCAAGTCAAACAGAACTTTTTCACCTTCTTCATAGATTTTTTGTTGAATTTCACGAGTGACTTTCTGTACGATTTCTTCAATCCGTGCAGGATGAATGCGTCCGTCTATAATCAATCGTTCCAAGGCGACTTTTGCAATTTCTTTGCGTACAGGGTCAAAACATGAAATTACAACAGCCTCCGGAGTGTCGTCAATTATTATGTCTACACCGGTAAGGGTTTCTAAAGTGCGGATGTTTCTACCTTCACGCCCAATGATTCTTCCTTTCATTTCGTCGCTGGGCAAAGAAACCGTGGCGACGGTTATATCGCTGGTAGTTTCTGTGGCAATACGCTGGATTGTAGACACAAGGATTTCTCTTGCTTTTTTTTCAGATGTAAGTTGGGCTTCTTGTTCTATTTTGTTTAACAATGCCTGGGCGTCATGGCGAGCTTCGCTTTCTAAATCCTGAATAATCAAGTTTTTTGCCTCTTGGGCAGAGAGACCTGAAATTTTTTCTAGTTCTTGGCGATAACGTTCTTCTTCTTTTGCAAGTACGTTCTCTCTTTCCGTTAATTTTTGCTCT
>JAZSMM010000247.1:0-3619 GCA_045535895.1 Treponema sp. | reverse complement strand
GGCCTCCGACTTGGTTTTGGTGAGGAATAAGTCGTCAGGCTTTCATTCCCTGCCTGGGACGGTAGAGGCCGGAGCAAGGAGCTCCGGCTTTTTTGTGTCCGGCAATGGGGTTCGACGTGTCCTTGGAATAGACCCCGGTTTGGCTTCTACAGGATATGGTATAGTGGAATGTTGTGAAAACCGCTACCGTATGGTCTCTTACGGTGTTGTCTCTACAAAACCAGATGAAGTCCATGGACAAAGGCTTTTGGCTATTTATTCTCGCATAACTGCTGTCATACAAGAATTTTCCCCAAGCGAAGCCGCCATGGAAACTTTGTACTTTGCAAAAAACGTGACAAGTGCTATGTCCGTTGCAGAGGCCAGGGGTGTTGTAACCTTATGCCTTGCCCAAAACTGCGTTCCTTTGGGAGAATACACTCCAAAGACAATAAAGCAGTCCGTTACAGGTACGGCATCTTCTGGGAAAGAAGCCGTGCAAGAATATATCCGCCTTTTACTCGGGCTGTCTTCACCCCCAACGCCGGATCATGCGGCCGACGCCCTTGCCGCTGCAATCACTCATCTTCATATGACCTGAACCTGCGGTTTTCCATTGCCTTTGAGGTTTCTACGGCCTTGCCCATGGATACGGAAAAAAGCGCTGGCATGATTTTGCATATTTTTTTAAAGCCGTTCTTTCCGCCCCTGGCTTTCCATGCCAAATCCAATTTGTTCCAGATTTGGAATACCTGCGGAATAAAGGCAATTACATTCGCAAGGCTTTCAGTTGTTTTTGGATACGGCTTTATCTTCTTGCCCACTTTCGGAATGAAGGCAATCATTTTTCGCAAGAACATCTCTATTTGAGAAAATCCTTGTTTGAGTTGCAACGGAGAGGTGGTTTTAAAAAGCAAAGAAGCCAAAAAAAACGTAGCGGATAATCTGCATGTGATTTCTACAGTTTGCTTGGAAGGAATGAACATGAAAAACGGATTTTCGGCAGGAAAAGTTGTATGGTTTATGTTGTCCAAAATCGCAGCCAAATAGAGAAAAATTCCGTAGAGCAAAATGTAACTAAAATCTTTGGCCAGTTCGGCAAAGGAAAAACCATGGAACAACGACAACAATATTGTGATTGACAAAATAACAATGAATTCTTTTGTGCCAAAATAAAAAAACATAATCGTTGCGGCAACCATGGAAATTATTTTCAGCCAGGAAGGTGTCTTGTAAAGAAAGCCGTTTCTTTTTTTGTATGTAAACAAATTTATTTCCATATCAAGTCCTGCAGGTTTTTGTACGACTGGATTGGATTCCTTATGCCCCAGGATTCCAGCGGTTCGTTCAATCCCTCTTGGGGATTGCCGTCAAACACCATTCTGCCTTTGTATAGGACTATGAAACGTGTCGCCAACGCAAGGCATTTTTCAAGTTCATGGGTCAAGATTAATATGGTTCTTTTTTCGTTCTTCAAGTTTTGCAACAACTCAATCGTTTGCCTTACGCCGTTGAAATCCAAGTTTGCGAATGGTTCGTCAAAGATTATGATGTCTTTGTTCATGGCAAGAATGCCTGCGGTGGCCAACCTTCGTTTTTCTCCTCCAGAAAGGCTGCGGGCAGGGAAGTCGTGTTTTTCTTCTAATCCTACGATTTTCAATAATTCTTTTGCCTTTGCTTCACGTTCGTTTTTTTTTGTTTTTTTGTTTTCAAGCCCAACACAAACATCTTCTAGTGGAGTCTCTCCAAGAATCTGGGTGTCGGCATCTTGAAAAACAAGTCCAACGTCTTTGCTTCCCCAAACTTTTCCTTTTGAAGGAGGTAGCAGTCCTGCCAATATCAGCATCAGAACGGTCTTCCCTGAACCATTTGCTCCGCCAATAACCACGCATTCCCCTTTTGCTATGGAAAGTGTTATGTCATCGAGCGCCGTGAAAATTCCTTTTTCGTATGTTTGGTTTTTTTGCGTTTTGAAATGTTTTGTTATGTTTTGCGCGCAAATGGCTGTTTTACTGTCCATTTTCATCTATGCCGTCATCGTGATAAAACAAACGTGCGACTACAGGCCTTAGTTTTGCTGCCAAAGGAACCATGGCAACTAGCTTTATCAAGTCGCCGGGCAAAAAAGGCAGAACGCAGGTTGCAAAAGTCACTACAAATGACTGTCCAGTTATACGCATGAACTGTAATATGCCAGGCACATACGAGACAATAAATCCCAAAAATCCAGCCAAGGCAATCTTCAATATATTTTGTTTTTCAAAGGAAACTTCGTCGCTTTCCGGTTTTTTTGCGATATATCCTGCTGCCAAAGCTCCTAAAAAATATCCGATTATAAACCCCCCTGTAGGTCCGGAAATGACAGCCATTCCACCTTTTCCCCCGGAAAATACAGGCAGACCGAGGGCCCCGGCAATCATAAAAAGACCCACCGTTGCCATTCCGTTGGGAAAGCCAAACAATATCCCGGACATGATGGAAAGCATATTCTGAACAACTATAGGTACGGGTCCTACAGGAATTGAGACAAAGCAACTTGCGCATATTATTGCTGCGTACATTGCCATTATTGCGGAGCGATAGGATGAATGTTTCATCAAATCCTTCTTTGTTTTAACAGAGTGAACAATACAAAAATAAAAGCGGTTGCTCCGCACGCCAAAGGCAGCCAGTCCCCGAACACCGAATAAGTGGTTTTTGTATGTTCATATATAGGAACGACTGTATAAAGGACATCTTCTGTGAACAACGGCATGTCGGCGATGACACGACCTGCCGGGTCTACCACGACGGAATACCCGCTGTTGGTGGAACGAACCAGTGTTGTCCTGAATTCTATTGCCCTGTAGGATGCAATGACAAAGTGTTGGTATTCCGCGGACTTTGTAAGCGACCAAGAGTCGTTCGTTATGTTTACAAAGACTTCGCTGCCTGCATTGTACATGGCGCGGCACAATGAACCGAACGCATCCTCAAAGCATATGGGAAGGCTTATCTTGACTGTCTGCCCGTCATGCAACGGCACGTCAAACATGGTGAGTTCCTTCCCCTGCGTCCATCCGCTAGAAATGCCTACAAGTTTCTTCAGGAATTTTCGCACCCATTCGTATTCCATTCCGGGAATTACCTCGGCGAAAGGAACCAAGTGTACTTTTGAATAGAATCCCTTGTATTCTCCTTCGGCATCAAAATACAGGGCGGCATTGCCGTACTGTCTCTTGGCCTTGTCTATTGTCACCGGAGCGCCAATCACAAAAGGAACACCTGTTTTTTTTATGAATGGAATCAAAGGTGTTCCGGAAGGCTTTCGCTTGTAGTACGACTCTGCCTGCGGGAAAGAATAAGAAAGAACTGCTTCGCTCCAAACAACCAAGTCGGGCTTTTCTCCTGTCAGGTCAACGCAGTCTTTAACCCCTTCTTCTGTTAGTTTTGCGGATATTTCAACAACCTCGTCGTCGGAACTAACCCAAGGATCAAGGTTTTGTTGAACCATAACTGTCCGCATGGTCTTCATGGGTGTCCTGTCTTTATTGTATTCAAATGTCTTCTTATTTCTTCCTGAAACTATTATCAAATCTGTCGTCCCGGGAATTCTGTTAACCATACTACCGGGATAATATTCTTTTATGGCTACCACTCG
>JAZSMM010000280.1:0-7103 GCA_045535895.1 Treponema sp. | reverse complement strand
GAACATGGGGAAAAAAATCACAATTGATTCCGCTTCCATGGCCAACAAAGGACTTGAAATCATAGAAGCCTGCCAATTGTTTGATTTTCCACCTGACAAAGTTAAGGTTGTCGTCCATCCGCAAAGCCTTGTTCATTCGTTGGCAAGGACAAAAGACGGAGTGTTGTACGCCCAATTGTCGCATCCAGACATGCGGCATCCCATATTAACGGCTATAAGCTGGCCGGATTTTGTTCCCAACGGCATGAAGCAATTGGATTTAAGTACAGGCTGCACCCTCTCTTTTTTTCCACCACGAATCGACGCTTTCCCCATGCTGAGGCTTGCATATGATGTTGCAGAAAAAGACGGCGGATACGCAATTGCATACAACGCTGCGAATGAAATCGCAGTTCCGCTTTTCATTGAAGGGGAAATTGCATTTACCGACATACCCAAAATAACCCAACAAGTTCTATGCGACGATTGGAGTGAAGAACCAGTTACCATAGACGATGTGTTTTTGTTTGACAAGAGAGCAAGAAGCAAAGCTCAACAAATAGCGAAAACCCTTATGGAGGTTTCTTTTTGACAATCATTCTGGGTGTTTTATGCCTTGGCTTCATTATATTCATCCATGAATTAGGACATTTTTTTGCCGCTAGACTTTGCGGTGTCAAGGTGGAAAGTTTCTCAATCGGAATGGGACCGGTTCTTTTGCACAAAACGATGGGGGGCACGGATTACAGACTGTCACTGCTCCCTTTTGGTGGATATTGCGGAATGAAAGGTGAACAGGCTTTCAGAGAAGCATTGGAGCAAAATCTTGACTCAATACCGGCAGAACCCGGAGGTTTTTACGGGGTACATCCTTTAAAACGTGCTTTGATTGCCGTGGCAGGACCGGCGATGAACCTGTTCTTTGCCGTAATCGCTTTTACGATAATCGCAATGACAGGTTACACATACTATTCAGCGGACAACAGAGTAATTATGGCCGACGAAATCCTTGCAGGGACAGCATCGGCGGCGCACAATGCCGGATTGATGACAGGTGACAGAATAATTTCTGTTGACGGCGAACCCGTGAAAATTTTTTCGGATATATCAGAAAAAGCAGGAACCAATCCCGGAAAAACACTGCGAATCACTGTCCTGCGAGATGGCAAGCAATTGGATTTCGACGTCATCGCAACAATGGACAGGGAAACAGGGCTGGGGAAAATTGGTGTGATGAACTGGGTGGATCCGCTTGTCGCAGGTGTGGATTCAAACAGCACGGCAGAAAAAGCCGGGTTTTTGCCAGGGGATTTAATCATAGCAATAGACGACGACAAAGTGTCAAATACAGCCGACATCCAAAAGTCCCTTCTGAACAAGGATTCTGCGACCATACGAGTAGAACGCATCAGAAATGGAAGCAAAGAGGAAAAAGAACTTGTCATAAACATTGAAAAAAACATTCCACTGGGCTTGCAATTTTCCGTACCTGAACACCAAGCAGAACGACATTCATTTTTTCCTGCCATAGGACAAGGCATAAGAGAAACAGGAGAACTTGTCGCCCTTACATTTAAAAGCATTGGATTGTTGTTCAAAGGAGTTGACTTGTCTAATGCAGTTTCTGGACCGATACGCATCACCGTTATGCTTGGGGATTCAGTGCAAAGCGGTTTTTCCGTTGGATTTAAAGCCGGCTTGGTGAACACATTGAATTTCCTTGCGCTTATAAGTGTTTCCCTGTTCATTATGAATCTACTTCCTATACCTGTGTTAGACGGCGGGTTGGTTTTGTTTGCACTAATAGAAGCAATTGCAAGAAGACCCGTACATCCAAAGATTATGTATTACAGCCAATTCATTGGCATAGCATTCATCTTGATATTGCTTGGAATAGCGATATTCAGCGATGCAAACTACGTTATAAAAGGAATACAAGGAAAATGACAGCACAAGAATCAATGAAAAAGATATTTTGTTTGACAATCCCCTTTTTTGTGTTTTGTTCGTTCATATGCGCAAATGCACATATCTCCACACAAGCCCATCAAGAGGCGGTAACAATGGTGGTAAGTGCAAAAGACGGTTCCGTTTTCACAGCAGGGAAAGATGGTTTTATAATAAAATGGACTACTGACGGTCTGGGAGAACACTATCAAATAACGGAGCTCGAAATTCGATTGATTGCCTTGCATCCAAACGGAAACGACATCGCAGTATATGAAACGGATGGATTTTCAATCCATAGAATATCTGTATGGAATTGGGGAACTCTGACACGAAGATTTATAAAGAACTTTACGAATTCTGTAACCGCTCTTTCCTACACAGCGAGAGGAAGCCTTTTGGCAGTTGGGACAGCAACAGTAAACGGAGCTGTATATTTAAACTCAATGACAGGGCGTACAGTACCAAAGATAAAAGATGCGACAGGCATTGTGAACATGATAGTTGGTAGTGCATCTGAAAAAAGTGCTGTCATGTATTCTCCTGTAGGGCATCTTTCCTATTATGATATGACAAAGGGGACTCGCAAACAACGCTTTTCAACAGAAACACAACTTGAGCAGACGTTCTTGTTCAACAACAATCTTTTTCTTGCAGGGGTAAAAAACGGATACATATATGTAATAGATGCCCTTTCTGGTTCCACTGTTTCAAAAATCTCGGCCAATTCGCCGGTAATCTTAAAAACATTTGAAGATTCGGATTTGTATTACATTGAAACAAATGGAATGTCATGCATGCTAAAGTCCGTGACAGCACAATATACAGAAAAAAATAAAATATCCGTGGGGAAACCCGCCACCGTCAAAATATTTTCGGGTCTTGCGAATGCCAGCAATATAACCTGCTCCACAAAGTCCAATAAAAAAATAATACTTGGAACACAAGGCGGAGACATTTTTACAGGCAATCTAGCCGTTGAAGACTCCTCTACGGCCTTGCAAATGTTGACTGAAAAAATGTACGAAAAAGTTTTGGACATAGCTACGATTGGGTCGGACTTTTATTGCCTTACACCAAAAAGCCTTTTCAAAACGTCGTATGACACTGGAATGGTGGACACCGTGGGGGAAAACAATGGATTTACAGACATGATTTGCCATGACAACAGCCTAATTCTGTGGTCCAAAGGAAGTCGAAAACCTGTTTCTGTTATGGATTTACAGACAGGAAAAACTTCCTCCATTTTCACACCTAAAAACAACATTCATATGTTGCGGTTGTTCAATGACAAAATTGTATACATAGAAAACAATACAACGGTGAATTTGTTTGATTTGTCCAGCAAGAAAAACGTAGAACTTTATTCAGGAACAGGGATACAAGATGCCATCCTTTACAAAGAGACGGAACTTTTTGTCGCAAAATCAGCGGCGAGCAACCCCCGTTCACCACTCATAAGTGTTGACACAGCCACAAAGGAAACAGTAATGCTGCCTGTAAACGGGAACGTGGCTTTCTCCCTTAGTTACGACGGATCTACCAACTTGGTATATGGGATATCGGTATCTTCCAATGCAGATGATTCCGACACTATGGTCTTTTCTTACAATCCTGCACAGAAAAAAAGCACGTCAATTATGAAAACAGCACAAGAAGACACAGACGCATTCTTGTTGCAAAAGGAAAGCACGTTGTACACAAATATCGGCAAGAATCAAATACGTTCATATGACACGAAAAGCCGAAGGCAGATACAAATGAACAGATCCGCTTCCCTCCCTTTGAAATTAGCAAAAGCGGGAAGCCGGGTGGCTGTGTTGAACAGAGATGGCAGCATCTCTTGGTATACAGCGGGAAATGCAAATGTCCTTGCAGACTGGTATATGACCGTAGATGGAATGTGGTTTGAATTCTAATCAAAAAATGAGAAATGGAAAAGTTAGTTAATCCGCTTTGTTCTCAAATTTTGTGTATTGTGGAATAAACACCAAATTCACAGATCCAACAGGACCGTTGCGTTGCTTGGAAAGGATAATCTTAGCATCCAAAGGCAGACCGTCATCCGAAGAAACCCTGTCACGATGAATGAACATGACGACATCCGCATCCTGCTCTATCGAACCGGACTCACGTAAATCTGCAAGGTTGGGTTCCCTTCCCTCGCTGTCACGCTTAACTTGAGACAACGCCACAATGGGGATGTCAAGTTCCCTCGCTAGGCTTTTCAAGGATCTTGAAATTTCAGCAATTTGTTCATGCCGGGGAACAGCGGTATTTTCACTTGTAACTAGCGTTATATAATCAATAAAAATAATCTTCACATCATGAATGCTTCGCATTCGTCTTGCCATGGCGCGCAAATCCAAAAGTTTAATATTCGGTGTGTCAACAATATAAAGCGGTGCCTCATAGCATCTGCCAGCAGCTTCCTGCAATTTTGTAAAATCATCAATCTTGAGCATTCCGGAACGCAACTTGCCTGCATGTATACGAGCTTCTTGAGACAAAAGGCGCTGACCGATTTGCTGATAAGACATTTCAAGCGAGAAAAACCCTACAGGTATCTTGTGTTGGACAGCCATGAATTGAGCCATGGAAAGAGCCATTGCAGTTTTTCCCATGGAAGGGCGGGCACCGATTATAATTAACTCCGAATTTTGGAAACCACTTGTCATGGAATCCAAATCCGTAAAGCCCGAGGGGATTCCTGTGTACGCATCACGGTTTTTATAATGTTTTTCAATGACATTAATCGTATTTGGAATAAGCTCTTGCATAGTCACAATGTTTTGAGTTTGATCCAAATCAGTCAATGCAAAAATTTTATTCTGGGCTTCCTCCAAAACAGCTCGACTTTCTTTTGTTTCGTCATGCGCTGCTGATATGACATTGGACGAAAGTTTGATAAGTTCACGTCGTATGGATTGGTCGCGCACAATTTTCGCATAATAATCTACATTTGAACTTGTGGGCACTTGATCCGTCAACGAAGAAATATACGCCACACCCCCTGCGGAATCCAACTTTCCAGTGCTACGTAATTCTTCTGCCAACGAAAGGATATCGCCTTGCTGGCCTTTGTTGAACAAAGAAAGCATGGCTTCAAAAATAACTTGATTTTGTAATGAATAAAAACGATCAGGTCTCAAATAAGACAGAACTGTACTTACCGCGCCCCAGTCAAGAAGAAGTGCACCAAGCGTTGCTTGTTCCGCTTCTGAATTATGAGGCGGAACTTTGTCTTTCAAGGACGCGGCAGCCATTTATCACGCCTCTGCAGATTCCGGTTCAGCCGTCATGGTAGAATCTTCTGTTTTTTCCTCTGCGGACTTGGGTTCTGGTTTAGTGGCTTCATTTTTAGAAGCAGCTTTTGTTTTTTCCTGATCATTTTGGGCAGAAACGGTAACAGAAATCTCTGCAACTGAGGTTTCATACAAACGTACAAAAGCGTGATATTTACCAACGCTCTTAATCGTAAGTCCTGGAACCTCAATACGTTTACGCTCAATCTCAAAACCAGCTTTTAAAAGTTCATCTGCAATTGTTTGGTTTGTAACAGCACCGTACAACTTTCCATTGGGACCTGCCGGCATAAAAAGTTCAACTGTAAAGGCTTCCAACTTGTCTTTTAAACTGGCTGCATCCCGTCTCTTCTCTTCCTTGCGGCTTTCGATCTCTTCTTTACGGCTTTCAAAATACGCAACAGTCATATTGTTATACGGCAATGCAAGATTGCGGGGGAAAAGATAGTTGCGTGCATATCCATTTGCGACAACTTTTACGTCGCCTTCTTCTCCAAGATGCTTAACATCCTGATTCAAAATTACTTTCATTTCAAGCTCCTAAAAAACACGTGCAAACACACAAAATATAAATAAACAGCGGTCGTTTCCGGGAGTCGGTCGCCGCCGTTATCCTTAAAAATCAGTCTGCCACAAACGGCAACAGGCAGATTGCCCTAGCCCTCTTGATTTCTAATGCAAGACGACGCTGGTGTTTGGCACAAGTACCTGTGATACGCCTGGGAAGGATTTTTCCCCGCTCTGTGGTGAAACGACGCAAAGCATCCGCATCTTTGTAATCAATTTTTGTCTTGTTAGCACAGAAGCGACACACTTTCTTGCGGAAGAAAGCCTTTCCTTTTGCACGTGTCGTACGCTCGTCCGCATCCCGAATCACATCCTGCATCTGAACATCAGGTGTAGTATCAATATCTTTAATCATTTCTTCTGACATAATAATCTGTCTCCTTATTTGTTAAACCAAAATCATCGACTTAAAATGGAATATCCTCAGGAAAAGAATCATTACCATATGGTGACGATTCATAAGAATCAGGATCATATCCTTGGGTAACTTGAGAGTCCATGTTTCGTGGCTGATATGTCGTCCTTGCTGGTTGCGCAGAATTATACCCCCCGGCAGAAACTCCGCCGTTTCCTCCTGCGTTACCACCCAAAAGTTGGACATTGTTAGCCGATATAACAATCTTGCTACGAGGCTGACCGTCCTGCTCCCACCTATCCTGCCTAAGCTCACCATCAACAGCAACTTGCTTGCCCTTTAAAAGATATGGCTTCAAACTTTCAGCAGATTTTCCGTAAAGATTAATCTCAAAGAAACTGGCTTCTTCTATCCATTGCTCTCCATTTTTTCGCCTTCGATTCACGGCTATGGAAAAAGTGGATATAGCAAACCCTGTAGATGTATATTTTAATTCAGCATCACGAGTAAGCCGACCAATCAATGTAACATGGTTCAAGTCCGCTGCCATAACCGTCTCCTTTCTTATTCGTCAATCTTTACAAACATGTACTTTAACAAATCTGCGTTCAATTTGAACTGACGATCAATGTCAACAAGTTTTGCGGGATTTGCCTTGACAATCAAAAGAAGGAATCTGCCACGGTTTTGTTTTTTCACCTCATAGCACAAATCACGGTCACCGTATGGTTCTTCTTTTTCAATCTCAACACCAAATTCATTCAAGACAGAACGAACAGCATCAAGACCAGTCTTGTACTTTTCTTCCTCGACCGGGAAGATAGTCATAAGTTCATACTTTCTCATGTTTTCTCCTTATGGACAATTTGGGAGTTGCACTGCGTAAAACAATATTTACCCTGAATACAACTCCAAGGGGTCACTATATCATAAAAAAAAATTGAAAAAAA
>JAZSMM010000121.1:0-3109 GCA_045535895.1 Treponema sp. | reverse complement strand
TGGTATGACAACGAATGGGGTTATTCAAACAAAGTACTTGAGATGGCACGTGTTATTGCAAAATAATTTGGGCTGTTTTTAGAAACAAAGAAAACCGGCACATCTTAATGGTGGGTCGGTTTTTTTTATAAAATCTTGTTGAGCAGTTTGTTTTTCAATTAAAAAATTTCCCGTTTTTTCCGTTCTTAGTGTTGACAACATATATATATATATATACTGACCTTGAATTTTTGTGGAGGTCAAGCATGAAAAAAATTCTATCTTTCCTAATGGCTTTGATGGTGTTGTTTGCATTTGTTGCCTGTGACAACGGTAACGGCGGCGGCGATGACGGCGAAAATCCTGAAGCGAACGGCGAAGCAGGTTATACAAATACGAGTGATGGTAATAGTTTTGTAGGAACATGGGAAACTACGGACGGTGAAAACCTTGTGTTTATGGAGAAAGCTGCTAACCAACCTGGGGATGTTACAGGAACGTTGCTTCCAACAGATCTTGGAGATGGAATCAGTTTTAAGTATATAACAACGACAAATACAGTGGGGATGATAAAGACATGGAACGGATCTTCCACAGGCGATGACGTTGCTAGACTTATGTTGATTTCTGGGAAGATTCAATATGTTCCTTTTGACTCTGAAGGTGTACAAGACGCTAGTGCTGTGAAAATGCTCACAAAACGGCAGTAAACGATTTTCCCCTTATGTCAGAAACGCCCTGCAGTTGTATACTGTGGGGCGTTTTTGATATGTTTTTGTTTAAGAAAAAACTTAAATAAAAGTAGAGCATATTATTTCTTAATGAGTACAGTTTATAACATTGCATTGTAAGTATCATATATGTGAATGACAAAGCACTTTATTTTTTTGTTACGACATTTTTGTCATATTACTTTTATTTTCTTGATTAGGGTTTATAAACAATATGCCAAAAATCAAACCATTCTCAATCCATAGATTATTCTGGAATGGTTGTGACTGTTTGTGACGGAACCATGCTACTAAATTTAAAAAACAAAAGATTTTCTTGTACAACTCATAATTAATCTAGTAAACTCATCAATTATGGTAATCGACTTTCACACCCACTTAGATTGGTATCAGGATAAAAATCAACTTTACGAGGAAATAGAAAAATTCTCTGGAATGATTGTAGCATCTTCTGTGGACTTAGAGTCCTTTGAAAAGAACAAAGAAATTGCTGCAAATTGCAATGGGAATTTACAAAAAATTTTTCCTACCTTTGGGGTTCATCCAGAGAAAGCCGAAAAATACGAAAATCAGCTTGAAAAACTAGATTGTGCTTTGATTCAGTCTAAAATCATTGGCGAGATTGGTATGGATTTTTATTGGGCGAAAAATGTTTGTAAGTCCGCACAGGAAAAAGTTTTTAGGTATATTTTAAAACATTGCAATGAAACAGAAAAATATTGTGTAATCCACACAAAAGGTGCAGAAAAAGAAATTGCACAGATTTTGTTAGATTATCCAAAAGCAAAACCCATAATACATTGGTACAATGGTCCAGAAGAAGTTTTCAAATTTTTCCTGAAGCAAGGATATTTTCAAACCTTTGGCTGTGAAACTTCTAGAAATCCTTATCTAAAGCATTTGTTAAAAATCACTCCTGAAAACTTGATTTTAGCCGAAACTGACAACCCAGAAGCAGAAACCTGGCTTGGAGGAAAGAACACAAGTCTAAATCTGATAGAAAAGGTTTATGGTGACATTGCAGAAATTTTAGATATACCTGTGTTGGAATTGGAAAACTTGATTTTGAAAAACGGAAAAAAAATTTTAGGAGAGGATATTTCAGGGGCATCTGTTTTGCGTAATGTTGGAATGCACTTTTTTTCCAAATTGGAAAACGAGGAACAAACTTTATGAATTGACAGGGTTCTGTAAACAGAAAAGTTTTTTTTGAATTAAATCTGCTATGGAATTGTTTTTAAATATGATGAAGATTATATTGCCCCAAAAGGCAAGCCGCTATCTTTGTCCGTGCTTTGGAAACTTTCAAGGCTGTAGATGTGATTGCCTATGAAGATACCTGGCACACGTTGCAGTTATTGACACATTTTGGTATTCGCAAGCCCCTTGTTTCTTGCCGAGCACAAAACGAACATGTTGCTGCATAAAAAAAGCAGCACTCCCTTTTGAAGTGCTGCTTTTGATGAGTGTACTTTTGTCTTAGCGTTTTATCATAATTACAGTGCGAATTTCACCGTCTTCTTCTGATGAAACTTCTTTTAAAACTGTCCCAGAGCTGTTCGTAGTTATTGCTCCTGCTACAAAGGCTCCTACAAAAGCTTCATATGACATTGGCGGATAATCAGCATTTGTGGAATCAATGTATTCTTGTGTTGATGTAAGTATGACTGTTTTGTTTTCATCATCAAAAGAATGAGAGAACCCTTCTTCTATAACATTTTCTACATTAGATTTAAGATCATTATAAACTTCTTGTGTTTCATAGTTATATCTGTATTGCAGTTTTTTTTACAAGCACTGTTACTTCCGTGTTTGTAACAGTATAAATTCCTTCACTAACCTTTTCCAATGTTCCCATACCTTCAGTGTACTGTGAGTATACAACCTTGCCGTCCCAAGTTCCGATAAAGTCGATTTCATCTGTACTTGCAACAGGAATTGTTGCCGACTGTTCGGCAGCCTCAAAAGGGTCTGTGAATGGGTCGCCGCCACCGTTGCCGTTGTCGCAGGCGATGAAAGCGAACAACACCATCAAAACCATTAGAAAAGGTAGGATTTTTTCATAATTGACCTCCGTGTGAAAAAATGTGAAAACATACATTTTCGGGGGTAGTATATATATATATGTTGTCAACATTTAGAATGGGGAAAAACGGAAAAATTTTGTAGTTTTTGTCTTGCAAAAACGTCGCACATGTTATCGTTTGCCGATATCAGCCCACTTGCGTGGTCTGGGTTGCAAGGAAATTATTGTATACGTCGCTTGCGCGACTGGTAACACCATGGCAGCCGGCGTTGCAACCTACCATTCCATCTTTCTATGCCCCGTGGGAAACCGACCGCCGTACGAATAAAAACGGGAAACCGCACATGAAACGGAGTTGTTTAAACGAGCGGGG
>JAZSMM010000065.1:0-2161 GCA_045535895.1 Treponema sp. | reverse complement strand
GTTTGTAATGATTACAAAAATGATGTTATAATAATAATTTTTCTTTGTCAAGTGTTTTGCAAAAATATTTTATAGAATCAGCATGGCATCGCCATAAGAAAAGAATTTGTACCGACTTTCAATGGCCTTTTGGTATGCGTTCATTATGTTTTTTTGTCCCGCAAAAGCACTGACCAACATTACAAGGGTGGATTCCGGGGTATGGAAGTTTGTGAACATTTTGTCCACCACTTTGAATTTGTATCCAGGATATATGAATATGTTTGTGCTTCCTATTCCAGTGGCGAGAAATTGCGTGTCTTGATTCCATGCGGATTCCAATGTGCGTACGGAAGTCGTTCCCACTGCCAATATAGGTCTGCCGGAATGCTTTGCTTCTGTTACAAGAAAGGATGTTTCCTGCGGTATGGAATAAGTTTCTGAATGCATTTTGTGGTTCTCTATGGTTTGGGTTCTTACAGGCAAAAAAGTTCCAAGCCCCACATGGAGCGTGACCCATGCTTTTTGAATTCCCATGCTGTCCAATTTGTCCAACATTTCCTGTGTGAAGTGAAGTCCGGCGGTGGGGCAGGCGGCGGAACCTGTTTCTGTTGCGTAAACATTCTGGTATCGCAAACCGTCTTCGTCTGTGTCTTTCCTGTGGATGTATGGGGGAAGTGGGATGTGCCCGTTGACTTCAAACCAGTCTTCATCCGTAGTTTTGTCCAAAGCCAGCGTCCTGAATTCCGTTCCTGCATCTTGTTGGTTCTCTATGATTGTTCCTTTTGTTCCGTCTGGAAAAACATATGTGCAGCCGGCTTTTTGCTTTTTGGCGTTTTTTACCATTGTCTTCCATATGGACGGATATTCTACCTGTTTGTTTTGAATTGGGTTTACAAACAAAAATTCACATTCCCTTCCGGTGCTTTCCTTTATGCCATATACACGGGAACGCCGTACCCTGGAGTTGTTGAACACCATCAAAGTGTCCTTTGAGACAAGCTCTGGAAGATTTTCCATCATAAAATGGTCTGTCCTTCCTGTAGTGCGGTCCAACAGCATCAGTCTGTCGTGTCCCCGTTTTTCACTTGGCTGCTGTGCGATGAGTTCTTCTGGCAAGTCAAAATAAAAGTCTTTTGTAAGCATTTTTTCCTATAAAAAGTTTTGTTGCAAAGTCAAAATAATGTTCCCTGTTGCCGTGGAGAACCGGATTTTATTCCAAGATGGGCGTACGCTTTTTCCGTGACTGTACGTCCTCTGGGGGTGCGTTGGAGCAGACCACATTGAATCAGATATGGTTCGTAGTAGTCTTCCAATGTGTCCATGGATTCCCCGATTGAAATCGCAAGGGTCTCCGCTCCGACAGGACCTCCTCCAAAATTGTTAATTATAGAAAGAAGTATCTCCCTGTCGTAGCGTTCAAGACCAAGGTTGTCTATTTCCAAGCGTTCAAGACCTGTTTGCGTGATTGAACGGGTTATTTTGTCGCTTTTCATGACTTGCGCAAAATCCCGGACTCTGCGCAACACACGGTTTGCTACACGTGGAGTTCCTCTGGAACATTCCGCCATGAGCAAAGCGGCATCATCTTCTATCGCCACATTCAGGATTCCGGCGGAACGCTTTATGATTGCCGCCAGTTGTTGCGGGTCGTAAAAACTGAATCTTTGCACAATGCCGAAACGGCTTATTAATGGGCTTGAAACCATTCCTGCCTTTGTGGTTGCTCCTACAAGGGTGAATTTTGGGATGGGAATGCGAACAGTCCTTGCCGCCGCTCCTTGGCCAATCACCCAGTCCAGCTCGTAGTCTTCCATGGCAATGTAAAGCATTTCTTCTATGGCCGGTTTTAGGCGGTGTATTTCGTCTATGAAAAAGACGGTTCGCTCTGTGATTGTGGAAAGAATTCCCGCCAAATCTTTTGGTTTGTCCAAGGCAGGGGCGCTTGTTACCTTGAAGTCCGAACCAAGTTCATGGGCGGTGATTTGTGCAAGCGTAGTTTTGCCCAGTCCGGGTGGTCCGATAAGAAAAAGGTGGTCCAAACTTTCACGGCGGTTTCTTGCCGCCTCTATAAAAACCGAAAGATTTTCTTTTACGGTTGTCTGACCAAGGAATTCTTTTAAAAGTTGAGGTCTAAGTGAGGATTCGTGAATGTCGTCTTCTGTTGCAACGGATGCGTGCA
>JAZSMM010000105.1:0-5603 GCA_045535895.1 Treponema sp. | reverse complement strand
TCTTGAAGGTGCAGAGAACGAAGGTGTGTCGGACGAGCGTGTGTTGGGTGTCAAGGTTGAGTTTTTTCGCCGTGGTGTAAACAGTTTTTATATAACGGCAGCCAGACCTGTTCCTATAGAAGGAATTACAAAGACTGTTTCTTTGTGGGTTGCCGGACGTAATCAAGGACATTCTTTGTATTTGTTGGTTCAAGATTATTTTGGAAATAATTTTGAACTTTATATGGGAAGCCTTGGTTTTTCTGGTTGGAAAAAACTTACTGTTGCTATTCCTCCTTCTCCAGACGGTGAGCGTGGTATTGTTCAGCAGAGTGCGTATTTTGGTGACAAGCCGGGTTTGCGCATTGTTGGATTCCGTGTAGACTGCGATCCTATGCTGGCTCGTGGTTCGTACTACATGTACTTGGACGATCTTCGTGCAGTGACAGATTTGTATGACATGGAAAACCATGATGAAGATGATATGTCTGACAACTGGTAAACCTTGTGTTTGTGGTTAGCGTAATTTAATTTTGAAACGGCATTTTGCTTTTGCAGGATGCCGTTTTTTTGTAATAATTTGTGTTCCCTTTTTTTTCTATAAAGACAATTTTTTTTGCTTTTTTCAATACCCATATTACATAGTTTGCATTTTCTTCTGCTCCAAGAATTTTTAGGTCCTGTGTGCAAAATATTTCCGGGAGGTTTTTTGGCAACAAAGACACTAGGTCGTCCATTGAGGATATGACATGGCTTGAGATAATTTTGTCAAGTTTTTTGTCTGTTTTGTACCAGTTTTTACAGAACCTTCTGCTTTTGTTTTGTAATTGGACAGGAACATCTGTCCTTGTTCGAATTTCTGTTATTTCTGTTTCCAAGACTTCCAATGTAAAGTTGCGTTCATTAAAAAAAGGATAAATTGCAGTGATTTCCCTAAATAAATAAAAAATGTTCTGCTTTTTGGGACTTCTTCTGCTGGATAAAAGTTTGCCTTCAGTTGAATATGTTTCTATTTTTTTTTTGACGGGCAAAGGGTAGACAATATGAATTTGATGGTTTGGCAAAAGATGTTTTATTTTGTCTTTCAGTTTTCCCAGATTCCCTGTCTGTATTTCTATTATTGTGTTTGTGGCTGTGAGGATGTCGCATATCTTTCCGTGAATTTTTTGTTCCGCCTTCCCATTGAATTTTTCCGAGTACATTGCCTTTAAACTTTTGTGAAGGTTGGATTCAAAATAAGTGTTAATCATATTATAACTATATATTTGTATACAGAAAAAGTAAACACATCATTTTTTTTAACAACCTTCATATTTTTTTTGTTGACATGCTTTTTTTTTTGAATAAAATGGTATTATGTGGGTAAACGTGGTAGATAGTGGGAATTTGTGGCATGGAATTACTAACAGGTGAATATCGCAATTCGTTGGATGATAAAGGAAGAATTCCTTTCCCTGCAAAATTGCGAGCGGAATTGACCGAAGAGACTCTTGTCATTACACAGGCCGTGGACAAATGTTTGTGGCTTTTTACTACGTCGGAATGGAAGAATTTTTCTTCTAAGTTAATAGAAACAACTTCCCCCTTTAGTGGGAAATCACGTCTTGTCATGCGCCATTTGATTGCTCCGGCACAAAGCGTTGGTTTTGACAAAAACGGGAGGATTATGATTCCTGCTAGTCTTAGGGATTATGCTTCTCTTTCCAAGGAATGTGTTTTTCTTGGGGTGAACAAGTATATGGAACTGTGGGATGTTTCCACGTACAAGACCTATCTTGAGGAAAATGAGCCGTCCTTCCGTGAAGCGTCGGAGGATTTGGGCAACATTTTTCTATAGGAAGCTAAGATGGAAATTGTCCATAGACCAGTTCTTCTTAATGAATGCTTGGAGTTATTGTCTCCGCTTGGTGAATCTTATGAACATGATGCTTTTATGATAGATTCAACATTGGGCGAAGGCGGACATTCCGAAGCGTTTTTGAAAAGGTTTTCAAATTTGCGAATAATCGGTTTGGATGCAGACCCGGATATTCAGGCTCGTGCCAAGGAACGTCTTAAATCTTTCGGCTGTCGGATGAATTTCCATTTGGGATGGTTTAACGATTATTATGCAAATTTTTCGGCTGACCAACGAAAGCCGGATATTATTTTGTTTGATTTGGGTATTTCTGTTTTTCATTATGAAAAATCAGGGAGAGGTTTTTCTTTTCGTAAAGATGAACAGCTTGATATGCGACTTGATTTTTCTTCGGGCGAAACGGCCGCTGATTTGGTGAACAATCTACCTGAAAAAAAAATAGCAGATTTACTGTATGTCTATGGGGAAGAAAGGTACAGTAAAAAGATTGCTGCTGCAATAACGAGAGCAAGATTGTCTTCTCGGATAGAAACCGCATCAGAATTGGCGGATGTTGTATATAGAACTGTGCCTCCCGCATATAGGCATGGTCCAATCCATCCGGCGACGAAAACATTTCAAGCATTGAGAATTGCGGTGAACCAAGAGTTGCGTCGTTTGCCGGAAGTTTTGCCCAATGCTTTTGATTCATTGGCTAGCGGCGGGAAAATGGGGGTTATAACCTTCCATTCTCTTGAAGACAGGATTGTGAAAAATTATTTTCGTAATTTGAGTAAAAACTGTATCTGTCCGCCAGAACAGCCGATATGTAAATGTGGGGGCGGTCCTTGGGTTCAGTTGCTTACAAGAAAACCTGTTGTGCCTTCTCAGATGGAAATTGCAGAGAATTCTCCGTCAAGAAGTGCAAAATTGCGGGTCGTTCGCAAATTGCGAGATATTGCTCCTGAATGTGCGAGATTAATTATACCAAAAACAGTGTGATTGGTATTGAGGTGATTGTATGAAACGGTGTTCTGTTGTTATAAAAAATATTTTTTTGTGCACGATTGCTGCTGCTGTTCCGTTGTTGATGCTGGTGGACGGAATCCAGGCAAGGCGCTTTTCTTCCGTGGAAAGCGAGATAAGAATGTTGGAGCAACGGCAGAAGGCATTGATTGAAAGCAACAAGAATTTGATAACGGGAATCAGTATGCTCTCTAGTACAGATCGCATTGAAAAACTTGCTTCTGAACAACTTGGTATGCGTCTTGCGGAAAGTGATGAAATAATCAGAGTGGAAATGAAGTCCAACGAAGGAAGTGCAAGGTGACAGTTAAAGCCGCTGAAACAACACAAGACATGTCATTGCTTACTATTTCTGAAACAATTTCGGCTGTTTCAGGTAGGTGTCTTTGTTCCAAGGAGGCGGCGGACAATTTTTCTTTTTTGGATGTTGTGATTGACAGCAGAAATGCAAATAACGGTAGTCTTTTTGTTCCTTTGGCAGGGGAATCGCAGGACGGACATGATTTTATTCGGGCCGCACTTAAAAACGGTGCCTCTGTAGTTTTTGTGAGTCAGAAAAACTATGAAAGAACAGACAGTTTGATAATGGAGTTACAAAGGGAATATCCACTTGCTGTGTTCATCGTGGTTAAGGATACGTTGGTCGCCCTCCAATCTCTTGCGGCGGAATATGTAAAGAAATTTCCATTACTGACAAAGATTGGGGTTACTGGTTCTAGCGGCAAGACGACAACAAAAGAATTAATCGCCGCTGTTCTTTCTAAAAGATTTTCCGTTGTGATGAACGAAGGGAATTTTAACTCGGAAACAGGTCTTCCCCTTTCCGTCTTTAGAATTAGAGAACAGCATCAAGTTGGTGTCTTTGAGATGGGGATGAACAGAAAGAATGAGATTCAGGAATTGGCAGATGTTCTTAATCCCGATTTGGCGGTGGTAACAAATATAGGTTGTGCCCATGTTGGAAGGCTGGGAAGTGTGGACGCTATCGCGCAGGAAAAAAAATGCATATTTTCAAATTTTTCCAATGATTCAGTGGCTTTTGTTCCAGAAGATGATAAATACTCTTCTTTTCTTGTGGACGGGATTTATGGCAAGACGGTGTTTTTTGGGAAAAATCTTGTGGCGCAAATAAAAGATGCAGGAATCCAAGGCACGGACTTTGTTTTGGATGAATTGAAAATACATTTTTCTCTGCCGGGTTATGGGAATTTTTTGGATGCCATGGCGGCCGTGGCGGTTGCAAAGGAATTAGGTTGTTCTTCTGCTGAAATAAAGGAAGGCTTGGAGTCTGTCAAGCCTTTGTTTGGAAGAACGCAAATTATAAAAGGGAAAGCGGCCACTGTCATTCAAGACTGTTACAATGCAAATCCGGATTCTATGATGCAGGCATTAAATTTTCTTGATTCGATTGAAGCGGATGGGCAAAAAGTTGCCATATTGGGAGACATGTTGGAGTTGGGGCATGAATCGTCAGCAGCTCATGTAGGGATTATTGGCAAGGCCTTGGATTCAAGCATAAATTTTGTTGTTTGTGTTGGGGAGCAAATGTGCAAGGCTGTTGATTCTGTTGAATCAAGTGGAAAGAAAGAAGCCGATGTTCTTTGTTTTTCAGATATTTCAGATGCAGGAATGAAATTGGTTTGTGATTTTCTAAAAGATAAAATCCGCCCCAATGATGTCGTTCTTTTGAAGGGTTCCAGAGGAATACAACTTGAACGGTTGGTTCCTGTGCTGGCAGGGGATGTGGCATGACGAAATTTGCTATTTTTGCTGAACGTCCTGTGGATGTATATAGGAAAAGCGACATTGGATTGGTAATAGGTGTTATTCTTCTTTGGGGACTCGGGCTTTTTACTTTGTATGCATGTTCTGCAAGTTATGCGGAAAGGGCTTTTGAGGACCAGTTTTATTTCATAAAAAGGCAAGCGCTCTTGTCTGTGGCTGGTATTGTGGCCTTTGTTTTGTGTGCCTCTGTAAAACTTTCTGTTGTGAGAAGAATCCTTCCTTGGATTGTAATAGGGGCATTTGTCTTGTGTTTGATGGCTTTTGTTCCCGGTATAAAGTCACCACGAAATGGTGCCCATAGGTGGATTGTGATTCCTTTTGTTGGAGAAACTTTTCAACCCTCTGAACTTGCAAAGGTTGCTGTGATACTTTTTCTTGCAAATTGGTTTGACAAGCACGACGAGCAGGAAATTGAAAAACGTTCTTCCATTGGGAAACCCATTACGGTTTTAGCCTTGTTTGTGGGAATAGTAATGTTGCAGGAAGATTTTTCCACGGCTTTGTTTATATTTGTATTGGGCTTGATTTTGTTCTACATGGCCGGTGCCAAGTTGGGTAAATTGATTCCTTTTGTTGTTCTTGCAGTGTTTGCCATGTTGCTTTTTGTCTTTAGTTCTAATTTTAGGGTGAACCGCTTGATTGCCTTTCTGAATCCAGATTTTGACACACATGGATACAATTATCAGACATTTGCCGCAAGAAGTGCAATAAGTGCGGGCGGTCTTTTAGGACAGGGTTTTGGTGCAGGGCTTGAGAAGATAAAAAGAGTGCCGGAAATTCAAAACGATTATATTTTTTCTGGCTGGGCTGAAGGAATGGGGTTTGTGGGAGTGTTGCTTTATTTTGCATTGCTTCTTTTCTTCTCTTGGCGTGCCTATGCGGTGTCTTTGAAAGCTGGAGACAAATTCAGTGCTTTGCTTGGCTTTGGGGCTGCAAGTTGTTTGTTGCTTCAGTCTGTCTTGAATTGAAGTCGGAG
>JAZSMM010000358.1:0-2582 GCA_045535895.1 Treponema sp. | reverse complement strand
TGTTTTACTTCTTTGATGGAAGGCGACATGACATACACAGATGCCCTTGTACTCAGGAGCGAATTTGTTTTTGCACCAAACGTAGGTACTTTTTACGTGTTCCATCCTGTTTTTGTGTTCGACTTGAGCTACAGTTTTTTTCATGAAGAAGATAAAACTCCATTTGGTTTTTCATTTGGCTTTGTATTGAACATGTAAAAATATCAAGTTAATATATGAAAGCTCCTTGTTTTTTCGTATGTAAAGGTGTAATATATCAAAAAATAAAGTTGACAGAATGATTTTGACGGAGGACTTATGCTGAAGGGGCGGCATATAATAGAACCGGCTGATTTGACAGTTAAAGAAATTGATGATATTTGTTCATTAGCAGAGCAAATTATTGTTGATACAGCAGCTTTTAATGACGTGTGTCGCGGGAAAATTCTTGCGACACTTTTTTTTGAGCCAAGCACCAGAACCAGGCTTTCTTTTGAAGCGGCAATGCTGCGTCTTGGCGGTTCCGTGTTGGGTTTTGCGGATTCCGTGAGCAGTTCCACAACCAAAGGCGAAACCTTGGCGGACACCATCCGCACGGTTTCTTCTTACACGGATATTATCGCTATGCGGAACCCAAAAGAAGGAGCTGCCTTGGTTGCCTCCCAATATTCATCTGTGCCGGTGATAAATGCAGGTGATGGGGGACATCATCATCCCACACAGACCCTTACGGACTTGCTCACAATTCGTTCTCTGAAAGGCAGTTTTGAAGGACATACAATCGGGTTTTGCGGGGACTTGAAATTTGGACGCACTGTCCACAGTCTTGCAAAAGCCATGAGCCGTTACCGCAACAACCGTTTTGTGCTGATTAGCCCGCCTGAACTTACTGTTCCAAAATATATTACACAACAGGTTTTCAAGCCCGCTGGGATTGAAGTTGTGGAAGCGTTGCGTTTGGAGGATGTAATAGGGGAACTGGACATACTGTATATGACCAGGGTTCAAGCAGAACGGTTCTTTAACGAGCAGGATTACATCAGGTTGAAAGACAGTTACATTCTTGACAAAGAAAAAATGAAAATGGCAAAGGAGTCAATGATTGTTCTTCATCCATTGCCACGAGTAAACGAGATAGCCCCGGAGGTAGACTGCGACCCAAGGGCTGCGTATTTTAAGCAAGTGAAATATGGCATGTATGCCCGTATGGCTTTAATGTCAAAACTTACAGGAGCTGTGTGATGCTGAATGTGGATACCATCAAAAATGGGCTTGTGATTGACCATATCAGGGCGGGAAGTGGGCCAAGGATTTTTTCCTGGTTGGGCTTGGACACTGCAAATTTTTGTGTCGCATTGATTATGAATGTTCCTTCCAAGCAGCTTGGGCGCAAGGACATAATAAAGATTGACAACATAATCAACATAGATTATTCCGTTTTGGGTTTTATAGATCCAAACATAACCGTTAATGTTGTCACCGATGAAAAAATCGTACGGAAAATAACTTTGTCTTTGCCGGATAAAGTAGAAAATGTTATAAAATGCAGGAATCCACGTTGCATAACCAGCACGGAGTTTTATCTGCCCCATGTGTTCAGGCTTGTGGATGCTGAAAGAGCGGAGTACAGGTGTGAATATTGTGATGACATACGCAAAGCAGGTTCATAATGGCAAAAGGGAAAAAACTTTGTATTTTCAATGCACATCTTGTTGACGAATCCATTGATTCAGTTGGGATGATTGTTGTGGATGACGGAAGGATTCTTTCTGTGGTTCAAGGTTTTTTCCAAAAAGAAAAGGCGAATGAACTGGCAGGCATAATCTGTTCCGTTCCCAAGGATTCTGTGGAGATGGTTGACGCGCAAGGCTTTGTGCTCCAGCCTGCGTTTATTGATATGCACGCCCACTTTAGGTATCCGGGGCAGACGGAAAAAGAAGATTTGGCTACAGGCTTGCAGTCCGCCGCCGCTGGAGGTTTTGGGACTTTGGTTCTTATGCCAAACACAAACCCTGTTGTTTCTTCCGTCAAAGAAGCCGTCCGAATTTGCCAAAGAGCTGCCGAATATAATCTTGCCGATGTGTTTCAAAGTGTAAGTCTTACCCGGTCGTTTGACGGCACCGACACAAGCCATTTGGAAGATTTGCCGGTTTACACACCGGGTTCTTCTGCGTTGGACGGTGCAGTGCCTGTTGCCACGGAGGATGGACGCGATGTGGCGGCGGCGTATGTAATGCTGGAAGCAATGAAAAAATGCGCTTGCAAAAATGTTACCGTGTCCTGTCACTGTGAAGACACTTTTCTTGCTTCTGCGGCATCTGTATTTCGTCGCCGTGGCCTTGAGCTGTTGGAACTTGGAAGCAAAACTGATTTTGCGAACGACAAGTTGGCTTATCAAGCTTTTGAAGAAGCCAACAGAATTCTTGCCCTTGCAGAAGACACGGCCACGGAAAGAAACATTGATTTGGCTTGTTCGGCAGATTGTTCGGTTCATATTGCCCACGTAAGTACAAAAAATTCAATAAAAACCATTGAGCGGGCAAAAAAATCAGGATGGCGTGTCACCTGTGAAGTTACACCGCATCATTTAAGTCGGAGGCCAA
>JAZSMM010000288.1:0-4480 GCA_045535895.1 Treponema sp. | reverse complement strand
AAGGGTGTTTGTGGAGGAAACTTTGTCCGAAATGTCCTCGAATTCTTTTCGTGATGTTTCCGTAGCCCCTACAACTGCATCTATGATGGTGATGATTTCGTCCAGCTCCGTCTTGATGGACTTGGACTGCTGCGAGGAACTTTCGGCCAACTTACGGATTTCATCCGCAACCACGGCAAATCCTTTCCCCGCCTCTCCTGCATGGGCGGCTTCTATGGCCGCGTTCATGGCCAGAAGGTTAGTCTGGGATGCAATCTGGGAAATGACGTTGTTCGCGTCCGCCAATCTTTCTGACTGCTGTGCCATGCGGTTCACCTGGGTGAAAACTTCATCCTGCCTGGTTTTTGCTGTCTCTGTTATTTCCATGAGGACGCTGTATTCGCCGGACATCTTCATGATGGAATTGGACACAGAACTGATGTTCCCGACCATCTCTTCTATGGAAGCGGAAGACTCCACTATTCCTGCCGACTGGGATTCAATCAGCCTGTCCAAATTTTGGATTTCGTTTATGCTGCTGTCCAGTACGTTTTGAACTCCATCTAGCGCCAAGTTTTGTTTTGTGACGGAATTCTGCACGCTGTTTATGTTTGCGGATATCTGGGTAGAAGCCCCGGCGGACTGTTGCGCATTGGAGGCAAGCTCCCCGCCAATCTCTTCTAGCTTATGTCCTGTCTGCTTTACGGTCTTTATGAATTCCGATTGTGCGTCAAGGAACTTGTCGATGGCCGCCTCCATCTCGCCGATTTCGTCGTTGGAAGAAACCTCTATTTTCTGCGACAGGTCTATTGTCCCGTCCTCGCACAGGATGGAATTGAATATGCTCAACGTGTTCTTGATGGGTTTGATTACAACCACACGCAGGATTATGATTACAAACACCGTTACGACCACAAGACATGCCAGCACGGCGCGGATTACGTTCGCTGATATGGAGTTTGAAACCTGGTTTACGTGGTTTACGTTTGTTCCGACAAAGAACATGACTTTTTCATGCGTGTTGTCCGTTTTGTAGGGGCGGTAAACCGCAAGGAAAGTCTGCCCCTGCACATCCACTTCTCCGTGGAATTCCTGCCCCTTGTTGTAAACCACATCCATGACCTCTTGGTTTGTGAACCTGCCTGTCAGATAGTTGCCGTTCTTGTCGCGGTTGGATGTGCCTATGCGTTGGTCGCCAAGGAACAATGTGATTGTTGTGTTCGTTTCATTCGCTATCCGTGTTAGGTAGGCGTTGTCGGATATGTTTTGTTGAAACAACATTACATAATTTATTCCGTCTCTTGTGACTTTTCCCGCCGACGTGAAAAGAACGTCGGTTTCCGTCACGGTCTTTACAACTGCGTTTTGTCCGGCTCTTGCCATGTTTATTGCTTTTATTTCGGATTCATGGTTGTAAGCGACATCCTTTAGGGAGAACAAAACCTTGTTGTCGTCTCCTATGATGGCTATGTTTGTGATGTCAAAATTTGCGGCGTAGCTACGCAGGTATGAAATGGCTTCATTCATGTTGGCGAATATGGGAACGAGTGTCTGTATGTCGTCCACATACTGAAGCATTGCTTTTTCATCACTGTTTATGATGTCAGTCACAATGCGTTCTTGGGCATACAAGTCTTCGTACTCGGAATTGAGCACTGTATGGCGGATTATAGGACGTAATACAATCCAGCTAATGAAACTGGCTAGAATCAACAGTCCTGTCAACCCCAAACCGAACTTGAACGATAGGTTCATTTTTTTCTGCATCTTTTGACCCCAAATTAAAGAAAATCTCTAATAACTCTATATTGTATTCATTCGTTTGTCAATCTTTTACCCACTAGAACATTTATATTTTATCCGTTATACTAAAACAGATTATATAATGGCTCTTGCAGATTCTTGCGGTGGCCCTGCAACATGGCTACGAACTGGAGCTTACAATAAAGATTTTATTCCTACAAATGTAGCTATGGACGCAAAGTTTTATCGCTTTTATTCTTATCGTCAACTGTTAGATTTGTTTGATAAACTTGGCGAAATTCTAAACCAAGAAACAAATCTTGGCAGTTATGTAAAAAGCAGACACCAAAATTTTTGCGAAAAAAACATTTCTTGTGGTAAAGCAGAGCCACATTTAGCAGAATCTTTGAGCAGTTGTTTTAATGGATGCCGAATCGTTCCTCAGGGCATGGCTTCTGCTAACAAAAGAATACATATGTTTTTACGTTGGATGGTACGGCAGAATTCGCCGGTGGATATAGGTCTTTGGAGTTGGTATAGTCCTGCAAACTTGATTGTTCCACTAGATACTCACGTTGTACAGGAAGCAATAAAACTTGGGCTTTTGTCCCCAAAGGCTGTTGCAAATGCCAAAACGGCAAAACTTCTTACCGAAAAGTTACGGCAAGTGTGGCCACAAGACCCTTGCCGTGGCGACTTCGCTTTGTTTGGTAACGGAGTAATGGCGACACTTTAAGTTGATTTTTTGCCGTAACGTGCTTTATAAAAGATTACGCTTTTGATTTATAATATAATTTACAGTGGCAGTAACCTTCAAAGTTTGGATCTTTGAGTTGTTCCTTGAACTCTTTGCAAATGCATTTGTTTTCTGGAATCTGTTCCGTTCTGCAAGGGCAGTATCCACCGTTATTCTTTAGGCCCCGTTGAATGTTTCTCACGGTTGCTTTGTCGTTGTTTAGTCTAAAAGACATATTTTAACCTCGTTAAATTAGTATCAGCGGTTTTATTGCCGCCTAATTTAATTTTAGTCTTTTTTGTTGTTGATTGCAGACAAAATATGGTATATTAATGTACGAAATTTTAAACTTGGAGGAGAAAATGAAAAAAAGATTGTTTTTGTTTGGCTTATGTTTGATGGTTTTATTTTTAGGTTCTTGTTTGTCTACAAAAGAGGCGACAAATTCTTCTAAAGAAACAAATGTTGCAGTTTCAAATACGGAAGGAGAGGAGTTTGTGCCTCCTGCTGCTGGGGCAGAAGTTCAAGTAGGGCAAGAAATTTTTTCTGATGTAGATGGAATTATTATTGAGCAGTATGATCCTTTGCCTTCTTTTTCCCCGGATGTTGTTGTAGTAGAAACTTCTAGCGAATATTTTTATAAAGGCAAAGTTTGCGTGTCTGATTATCAGCTTGTTTATGGTAATGTTTTATCTCAAAAAACAGGTGAAGTTAAACAAAAAGATTCCATTGGAGTTGCTACAGAAGAGCTAATAGGGGTGTTTTGTCGTTCTAAAACATTGGATGCTTATTTGGTTTCTGTTTCTTCTGTTATTCCTGAGTTTTATCAAGGTTATTGGTATTATTTCCCTGGTATGTTTATTTCTAGCGAGATGAAATGGCTTGATTATTTTCCGCCGAATGAGGAGAACTTCAAGGATATGTATGCCCATGCTAAAGAATCTCCTATGAGCCTAATTCGATTTTATTGGCCTATTTTATTGAAAACGCAACTTACCGAAATGCCTACTCTTTTGGAAGATGGAACTGCTTCTCAAATCATTAAATATCAGGATATGCCACTCTCTTTAAGGTGGCAAAATGGTTTTTATTCCTATCTTGAAAATGAATACACTCTTGGAGATGATATTTATCTTTACTTGCAAATTGGAGGTATGGCATATTTCAAGAACGCTCCTGTTTTTGATTGCTATGTCAGGGATTTTTCTCTTGTTCCGCCAGAAGAAGTTGTAGAAGAACGAATAAAAATAATATTGGAAGAATAAAACCTCTTTGTACGGCTAGAAACTTTATTCTGATTGGTGTATAATTAGCGAAACCCGTCAATAACGGGTCATATCCCTTGTTTTTAGGAGAAGACTATGGTTTATTCGGCAGAAGTGGAACATATGTGTCCGCTGGCTAAGGCCGCTTATCATGGACCTGCTCCCATTCCAGAGGAAGGAAAATGGGTTCAGGCAAAGGAAATCAAAGACATTTCCGGTTTTACGCACGGTATTGGTTGGTGTGCCCCTCAGCAGGGTGCCTGCAAATTGACTTTGAACGTCAAAGAAGGAATCATTGAAGAAGCCCTTGTAGAAACAATTGGTTGTTCCGGCATGACGCATTCAGCAGCCATGGCATCAGAAATCCTCGTGGGCAAGACGCTTCTTGAAGCACTGAACACAGACTTAGTTTGCGATGCCATCAACACGGCTATGCGTGAGTTGTTCCTTCAGATTGTCTACGGACGCACACAGTCTGCGTTCAGCGAAGGCGGACTTGTAGTTGGAGCTTCTCTTGAGGATTTGGGAAAAGGACTTCACTCCCAAATTAAAACAATATTTGCCACAAAGAAAACAACATCTTTAATACAATTTTCATAAGGAAAATATGTTGATACTTCTCTAAAAGAACTATCGATAATTACATCTAAATTTGTTTCTTCTTTAATTTCTCTATATGCTGTTTCCAATTCGCTTTCACCTTTTTCTACATGTCCCTTGGGAATAGAAAAATGTCCTCTTTTCATCTTTTCAATTA
>JAZSMM010000283.1:0-3953 GCA_045535895.1 Treponema sp. | reverse complement strand
TTTTATAAAAAAACAATGAATTTAGGCTTTGTTTTATGTGTTTTTCTTGTAAAATCTTTTAAAATCAAAAAAATCTTGTAAACTCTTGAAAAAAATTTCTTTTAGCAAGAATTTACAAGATTTACAAAAAAAAATTAGTTAAAGGTATCTCTAAAAATTCACACTCGTTGATTTTTTAGAAAAAAAATTCGAATTCTTTTAGGATTTTCGGCAGCAAAGAGTCTATCGTTCCTTCTGTGCTGCATCCTGCCGCATTTTTGTGACCGCCTCCACCAAATATAGAAGCAATCTGGCTTACGTCGATTTTGTCCTTTGACCTAAATCCCATTGTGCAGGTCTGTTCTGTCTCTTGCCGGATGAAGACAACAGCTTGTGCGTCCGCAGATGAAAGCAACAATTGATACAAGCTGTCGGAATCCCTTCCGCCCGTGCCTAGCCGGTGTGTGTCTTCCATTGTCTCATACGTAGTAATCAGTCTGCCGTCAAAATGTTGTTCGGCATGGTCGAGCATCACGCCTAAAAGTTTTCGTGTTGAGTATGGCTTGCCGTTGTTCATGTCGTCGTATATTTTTCGTGGGCTTGCCCCATAACTTACAAGTCTAGCTGCAAGGTTGAATACTTCGGTAGAGTTTTTGTCTAAAAAATGAAAATATCCAGTATCCGTGGCCAGCCCAAAAAACAGTAATTCTGCAGTTTTGACGTCTGGCTGCCCGATTGTTTTTTCGTAAAGCTGCTGGATTAAGCAGGCCGTTGCGGGTGTTTCAGGTTCGATTATGTTGTTTTCTGTTTCTGGAACAGAAGTTTTGTGGTGGTCAATTATGAAGATGTCCTTTTTGGGAAAGACCTCCAATAGTTCGTCTGTTGGGAAAATATCTCCAAGTCTTTTTAGTTCCCCGCAGTCTACAATTATTAGACCTTGTTTGCATTCCGTATGCCGGATTACCGCTGTTTTTGCAAATGTTCTTTCGTAAATCTTGATTTCCGGTCTTTTGAACGGACCTGCCGATATGAGTTGACAAGGTTTGTTTTTTTTCTCCAGAATGGCTGCAATTCCCAAGCAAGAAGAAATACAATCTCCGTCCGGTTCTTTGTGTCCGGCCACTATGAAACAATCATGAGAATTGATAAAGTTTGTGAATAATGTGCATTGTGAGTCAGTTATTGTTGTCATTGAAAACATCCTTTGTTGTTAAAAGTTTTTTTTGTGGAATCGGAAGGAATTTCCCCTTCCTGTTTTGATTAAATTTGTTCCCGGAAATTATCGGGTTTCCGTCTGCTGTTATGTAGACGTTTATTTCTGTACGCATGCCAAAATCTTCTGTGTATATGCCTGGTTCAACAGAAAAACAGCTCCCGGGAAGGATTTTGCGAGTGTCTGGGAATTCGCTTGAGTCAAGATTTACCCCAGAACCATGGCAGTTTGTGTCTATTCCGTGTCCTGTGCGATGTTTTATGTATTGTCCGTATCCGTGTGATTGTAAAACCTGTCTTGCTTTTTCGTCTAGTTGAGCTCCTGTCAGCATGTTGTTCTCTTTGGCAGCATCCTGTATCGCCAAAACAACCGCATCCCTTGCAAGAGCTATGGTTCCAAACACCTTTTCTTGTTCTGTCGTTGGTTTTGTAGAATAGACACCCACAAAAGAAATGTCTGCGTATACCGGAGTTTGAAAACTCTGTTTTTGTTCGTCGTCAATGGCTATTCTTTCTTTTGCCCATATATCCAACTGGATGACATCTCCTTCTTGTGCTGCTGTGCTTTTTGCTGGAGAAATGCAATAATGTGGATTGGAAGTATTTTTCCCAAAGGCTATAATCGGCGGATGATTTGTCGTCAGTCCGTAGTCCAAGAATTTTTCCATGATAAAAGTACACACATCGGACTCATGCAACGTTTTCTTTGAATTGTAGCGTTCGCATATAAAGTTCCAAGCCAAAAGAACGATTTTGTGTAATAGCAGAGAAGCTCTTTCGTGGCTATTTATTTTTGCAGGTGACAACAGGCTTTGACTTCGTTGTATGACATTCGCTGCCGAAACTGTTTTTATTCCAGCGCGGTGCAACAAGTCCACAAACCCACCGTCCATGGTAGATATGACAGGTATCTTTGGGTCGCATAAAACGGCAAAGGTTTTACCTGAAAATTGTCGTAACTGAATGAACAGTTCTTGATGTGATGAATAGAAAAACTTATTGCCACATGGAAGATGAGAAAGACTGTCTGGTTCAATTATATGCAAGATTTTTACCGGTTTGATGCCATCTTTTGCCACTATATAAACCCATCGTCTGGTAGAAACCATGTCGTTTGGGATTGACAAAAGTTGACCAGTAAATTCATCTCTATTGCCAAAATCAGTAAAAAGCCAGCCGTCCAAATTGGAAGCGACTGACTCTCCTTGTACGGCAACTTGTATTTTTTCAATACAAGTCATTTGTATGTTCAGTATTCAATCTCCAATGTTTCCGCTTGGGCTGAATCCCCGATGTCAACATATGCACTGGCAACTCCCCATGTGCCACCAACTTTTGGGCTGGGTGCGGTTAATATGACTTTGTGGAATTCGCCATCTTTATAAACAACGGTCATAAAAGGATTCAGTCCTTTAGGCAAAAGCCTGAACTGAATTTTACGTGGATTTTCTTTTGACCAAGTTTTAGGAATCATCACCTGTCCAACACCTATGCCATGCTTTGCATACAGGACTATGTAAACATGCTTGTGGTCAAGGATTTTATGGATAGTAACATTGCGATATGAAAGCGAAGACTTGCCTTCTTCTGTGCTTTCCTGAGCGAATATCATTCCTGTAGCAAAAACAACAGCCAACATTACCAAAACCAAAATTCTCTTCATTTAAGTTCTCCTGTGTGGTTTATATTAATGCGAGCATTATCGCTTTGATTGTATGTTTCCGGTTTTCAGCTTGATCACAAACCTTGCTTTGCCTTCCTTCAAACACATCTTCCGTGACTTCCTCGCCTTTTACGGCTGGCAGGCAATGCAAAAAGATGCAATCATCTTTGCCAGTTGCTGCCATCAATTGCTGGTTCACCTGATAGGGCGACAATAGTGCCGTACGGCTTTCTTTAAGAGATTCTTCTCCCATTGAAACCCAGACATCAGTATAAATGGAATCAGCACCTTTTACAAGAGAAATATCATTGGAAACGGTGATTTTGGCTTCTGATTTTTGTGCAAACGACTTGCAAATCCTCTGCATTTCTTCATCGGGAAAAAGGTCTTTTGGGCTGATAATGGTGAAATTTATTCCAAGTTTGGAACATATGAGCATCAAAGATCGAGCCACGTTGTTCCTGCCATCGCCACAAAAGGCAAGCGTGAGTCCTTTTATTTTTCCAAAGTATTCTTTCAGAGTAAGGACATCGGCCAGAACCTGTGTAGGATGGAAATCATCTGTGAGCCCGTTTATTACAGGTATTCCCGAATATTTTGCCAGTTTTTCCACGTGTTCTTGGGAAAAGCCACGGAATTCTATGGCAGAGAACATCCTGCCCAAAACACGAGCCGTGTCCTCTACTGATTCCTTCCCGCCAAGTTGAATGTCTTGTGATGAAAGAAAAACAGGATGACCGCCTTCCTCTCCGAATGCGGTTTCAAAAGAGCATCTTGTGCGTGTCGAGCGTTTTTCAAAAATCAACGCAATCGTTTTTCCTGCAAAACGTTGATGTATTTCACCTCTGCGGGACTCTTCCTTTACTTTTTCTGCGATGGCCAGAATCTGAAGAATTTCCTCTGGTGCGTAGTCAATCCAATTTAGGAGAGAACGTCCTTTGAACGGGGGGTTGAAGATTTCCGGTAGCATTTATTCCTCCGAATAGTGTTTATGGTTTGTGAAAAGTTCAAAACAAAAAAAGCTCCCGAAAGGGGAGCCTTTATAGCGACAATAGGGATCGAACCTATGACCGAACGGATATGAGCCGTTTGCTCTACC
>JAZSMM010000086.1:0-3297 GCA_045535895.1 Treponema sp. | reverse complement strand
TATAACATAACTAAGAATTTCGACTGGGAAAGCGAGAATGCAAAATTGCTATTTCAGATGACATCGCAATATGGAACTCCAAATTTTCAGAATTTTGTCAACTCCGATTTGAACCCAAGCGACGTGCGCTCGATGTGCTGTAGACTTCAACTGGACAAACGTGAATTACGCCGACGTGGAGGAGGCCTTTTCGGGGCGGATGAATTCACAGGGTCGCTGGGAGTGGTCACAATCAACCTGCCACAAATCGGTTATCTTGCCCAGACAGAACAACAGTTCTTTGCTCGACTGGATTATTTGATGGACTTGGCAAAGGAAAGCCTGTGCACTAAACGCAAAGTCATACAAAGATTGCTTGACGGAGGGCTTTTCCCCTACACAAGGCGTTATCTTTCCACATTGAACAACCACTTCAACACCATAGGTCTTTGCGGTATGAACGAATGTTGCATCAATTTCCTTGGTTGCGATGTGGCAAACCCAAGAGGAAAACTTTTTGCAGAGAAAGTCCTTGACCACATGAGACAAAAATTGGCAGATTACCAAGAACAGACAGGTGAGCTGTTTAATTTGGAAGCCACGCCGGCGGAAAGTACGTCTTACCGGCTTGCACGGCATGACAAAGCACACTTTTCGGACATCGTTACATCAGGCACGGATGATCCGTTTTATACAAACTCCAGCCAACTTCCAGTGGACTACACGGAAGATGTGTTTGAAGCTCTTGACCATCAGGAATCATTGCAGACAAAGTACACGGGGGGAACGATGTTTCATGTGTTCCTTGGGGAGGCGTTGAAGGACTGGCAGACCTGTCGAGATTTGGTTCGTACGATAGCTACACAATACAGGCTGCCGTTCTTCACAATTTCACCAATATATTCCATATGCCGCATCCATGGGTATTTGAACGGAGAGCATTTTGAATGCCCCAAATGCAAGTCCGAAGTACAACAAAAACTCAAGGCTGAAATTGCGCAACTGGAAAAAGAACGGGAACAAATCCTTGCAACAATGTCGCCTTAAAAAAAATACTTAAGTTATATATATAGCGTCCGATACTTGACATATACAAGAATAAACACTATATTTAGTGTAGTTTTTGGGAGGAAACGAAAATGACGACACAAAGAAACATTGCTACAATCGAAGCGGAAATCCAGAGGAAAAAAGACGAACTGGTAAACGCAAAGGGAACAGAGACGGAAGTGTATGCCCGAATAGTTGGTTATTACCGGTCCGTACGCAACTGGAACAAGGGAAAAAGGGATGAGTACAACCACCGCAAACAATTTATCTACGACAACAATGGTGCTTACGTTCCTACAAGCGCAGACACAACTTGTGGCTGTTCCAACGATGTTCCTCACATCAAGATGAACGAAGGAAACAACCACGCAACACCTACAAACAACGCAGCGGTAAAATACGAGTTCTATGCACGGAAAACTTGTCCAAACTGTCCGCCGGTCAAAGAATATCTTTCCAATGCAAGCATCCCTGGTGATTTGGTGGACGTGGACACAGAAAACGGGTTTGCACAAGCTACGCAGAAAGGTGTTTTTTCTGCTCCAACAGTGATTGTATATGATGCCAACGGGACGGAAATCGCCCGGGCCCATACAGTAAAAGAATTGCTGTCAGTACTAGAGCCTGTCGCAGTCGCTTGTTAAACGGCAATGGATGATGCATACAGGAAAATAGGAGTTCTGGTAAAAACCAGTTTTGTTGATTTTCCGGGAACGATTGCAACTGCGCTTTTTTTACGTGGTTGCAATCTTAAATGCCCGTATTGCTACAATCGGGACTTAGTCATAGGAGAACCAGACCCAGAAGAAATGGTTTCTTTTGATCAAGTCATAAACCATCTTGAAAAAAGAAAAAAAGTAATTGCAGGCTTTGTTATATCGGGTGGCGAACCTACAATCTCTCCCTATACCGAAAATTTAATTGTAGAGGCAAGAAAACTAGGCTATAAAATAAAATTAGATACCAATGGTCTTTCGCCTGAAAAACTGGCATATTTTTTGGACAACAAAGATTTGAGACCAGATTTTGTGGCCATGGACGTAAAGACATCTCCTTCAAAATACCACTTGTTGAAGCCACAAGACGGACATGACAGCGAAAAAGCCCTTACAGCCTCAATCGAGCTTGTATCGGCACTACCCAAAAGTTGCAGGGAATTCCGAACTGTCCTTGTTCCTGTTTTGGTGACAGACAGTGACATCCGTGAAATCGCCACCTTGCTACCCAAAGACGCTACATGGAAACTGGGGAAATTCCGTACCGGGGAATGCATAGACCCAAACTACAACAAGATTCAACCCTATAATGATTTGCAATACAAAGAGTTGACAACGATTGCATCCGGTCTCATTCCGAATACAGAAACAAGATAACTTGCATGCCCTTTATAAACCTTTCATAGACAATCAAATGAAAAAGTGATATAATGTATGTATGCAAACTCAAAATTTTAAAGAATGGTTTAAAAATCGTTTTAGAAGTACCAGTTCCTTTCTGTCAGGTTTTATGCTTTTATGCATAGACTTGATTGTAATAATGCTCAGCATAGGAACGAGCTTTTTCATCATAAACTTGATAAATCGGAGTTTTATAAATTTCCGTTCCTTTGTGATGTACTGGGTTTATCTTCCGGCATTTATAGTCGTGTTTTACATGGCAAAATTATATCCGGGGATAATGTTGTCTCCCGCTGATGAAATACGGAGACTGGCAATAAGTTCAACATGTTGCTTTGTCGGGATAGCAATTTCAATAGCAGTAGAAACCGACAACAGGATAACTATTTCCATGGCGATGCTCTTGGCCGCACCAATATCCATTTTCGCCCTGCCGCTAGGCAGGCAGTTGTCCCGTGGATTTTTCTCAAAATTCAGGTTCTGGGGAGTTCCGGCGGTCGTATATGTAAAAGATTTAGCAGACAGAATGGTCATAGACCGTCTTGTGAACCATCCAGAACTAGGATACAGACCCGCCATAATACTTTGTAGCAACAAACCCAAAGATACAGATTATTACTTGGACATACCGCTAATGAATCCAAACAAGGAAATTACCCAAGTCATCAAAAATTTAAACATAAAAGCGGCAATCATCATTGAGACATCTGCTGTTTTCACAGAAGAAGACGAAGATTTATACACGCAAATAATGCAAATGTACAGATATACCATATACATTCCTTTCAACAAATATATACGTTCCTTGTCTTCTTCTGTGCGAGATTTCAATGGGATACTTGGATTTTCAACATCCCACAACCTAACAAAA
>JAZSMM010000136.1:0-2960 GCA_045535895.1 Treponema sp. | reverse complement strand
TGAAAACATACGTTTTCGGGGGTAGTATATATATATATATTGTCAACATTTAGAACGGGGAAAAACGGAAAATTTTTGTAGTTTTTGCCTTGCAAAAACATCGCACACGTCATCGTGGGCTGCAGTCAGGCCACTTGCGTGGTCTGGTTTGCAAGGAAATTATTGTATACGTCGCTTGCGCGACTGGTAACACCTTGGCAGCGGCGGGAAATACGGGGAAGGCAAGTGGGACGCAGCCACAAAAATGGCGGGGACCCCTGTGGGGAGTGCACCGTTTTTGTGGCGTCGCTGGGACCCACTTGCCTTCCCCCACGTTGCACGCAGCCACGTTGCATGTCACGGCTTTATGTTTTACTTACATGTCACGGACGGGCGGGTTTAAAAAAAAAGGGACATCCTCAAACGGGATGCCCTTTTTTCTTGCCGTTCAGGCAAAAGTTGTTTTGTTACTCAACATCTGCTGAAAGAACAGTTGTAGCTGGAGCGATGGAATCTTTGTCGACATTCCATGTAATGTCAACCTTTTTCTCACCTTCAATTGCACCAGAAACCATACCATAAGAAGCGATTGTTCCTTTTGCTTGTTCTGCAACAGACAAAGTGCTACCAGCCACTGTTTCACCATGTACCCATTCTGCTGTAGCAAGTTCTTTGCCTGACTCATCTTTTAAGACAACAGTGTATGTGCCTTCATTTTCATTAGCAGCAGTGGACATATCATATGAGATTTCAGCAACAACAGTAAGCGGGGTACCTGATGTTCGACCAGGAATTATAACAGATTGGTTTCCTGTAACTTCGTATTGTTTTCCACCTACTTTGTCAGAAGTTGCCTCACCTTCTTTAAGAGAAACAAGACCTTTCATGTAGTCAATGTAAACAACTAACTCTGCACTTCCCCCAACTTTTTCACCAATACCCATGAGGTATGTGTTGTACAAAGTGTTTTCTCCGTCAGCACTTTTTTCGTCGTGCAAACCAAACATGATGCCAGCTTTTCCGTGCTGTGGATAAATCGACTTTACTTTTATTTCCACCTTTTCAAGTTTGTCATCACCGCTACCAAATTGCAATGCAGAACGAATATATTTTCCTTTTTCTACATCATATCTAGCTTCCCAAACATGCTCGTATTTATCCGCACCTTCATTGTGCTCTTCTACACTTTCATCCATTGCCTTACAGCCAACAAATGAAAGAACCAACACTGCTGCCAAAGCAAGCAGACATACTTTTCCCATCTTCTTCATAAAAACACTCCTTGATTGTTTGATAGGTTTGATTTTAGGTTATACCCTAAACAAGGTTTTGTCAACCGCAAAACTTGACTTTATATACGAGATAACACATAATAATGGAATGTACGATGAATTAGACCCGTCAATCGCGGCCTTGCTTGCAGAAACAGAAAATTCACTTCCGTCTTCCAAGCAAGAGCCTTCTTTTCCTACGGAAATAGAACTGGACGACATTTCCGAGCAAAGTGTGCCTGTTGCACCGCAAAAACAAAAAACTTCGTCCGCTGGTGGCGGTGTTCCAGACGTTGACCTTAGCATAAGGCAGTTCAAGCCCATAACGGAATTCTTTTCTTCCACACCGTCCAAAGTTTTTGACGACCCAAGTTATTACAAAACCGCCCTTGGCGGGGAGAACGAATCCGCCCAAAGGTTGCATACGCTTCTTACAAAATACCTTACCTGTCAGGACCCAAAAGACAGGACCGTGTACCGCCAACAAATGGTAAACGTGTACTGGGAGTTCATTCGTTCGCTTGCCCCCAAAATGAACGACCTTTCAATCCCCCTGTGCAAAAGAATGGTCATGCGCTTTGGCGTGGTTCTGCCTTCCTTGTTCACTGCCGAACAAAAGGACACGTTCGCTTCTGCGTTTGTGGAAAACAACACCGGGGAACCCGTCTATTACCTTGACGAATGGTTCAGGGAGATTTCTTCCGGCAGGCTTTCTCTTTCTGCAACGGACGAGGCCCGCCCCGCACGCAAAAACAGCGGGAATCCGGCGGAAGAAAACGCCCACATGATGCAGCTCAAAAGCAAGAATTCCGGCAAATTGCAGAGCGCAGAAAATTTGCTTACTTCAAAAGAAAACCAACGTGCCATGATAGAGGCGGAACTAAAATCCCGCGTGGACCAAATTTGTCTGCACGAACCCATTTTTGGCCTGGGCAACCACAAAGCCCCCTACACAGAATCCCAAAAACGCCTTTTTTCCGAAATAACGGAAAGGCTTCGCACTTTGTCCAAAGTGGACAAGGAAATAAACCATCATCTGGCAGAAGTACAAGAAGCAAAGTCCATTTCAGATTCACTGGACGCAAAAATGTCCAGCGCACCCACTGCGTTGGAGGTCAACCGTTCAGACATTATGACGGAACTAGATACCGTAAGGCAAATGGCAAAAATGACGGTGGGACGGCAGGGCAACCACTTCCCTATTTTCACACGCGAATATTTCCATTGTGTTCCCAGGGGAACGGGATTCCGTGAAAACGTGATAGACACCATGGCTTGGATTGAGTCAATTGACCCCGGTGCCTTCTGTCGAATCCACAAAAATGTTTCCAACAGAATTGTGCCTTACGTTGTGCTTGTCCCCACCTACGGCGACACAGGGTTCTGTTGGGAGCCGTTCGACCGCTACAACCGTATAACCAGCCGTGGACGCATTGCCGTTCCAATGTACCCAAAAGACCTAAAGATTGCGTTGCTCACCGCCGTTGCGGATTTGCGTTGGCAAGTAGCAAAGGAAAAAGCGTCATACTACTGGATGGAAGAAGGTCTTACAGGTCAATATTACCAGTGGATTGTTTCACAAAAATTAAAAGGCGACGTAAAGGACTTCTTTATAAACGACTACGTGCTTTGGATGACAAAAGAAAGCGAAGGCGTTCAAAAACTGGACAAAGAAGTCCGTGGCGTGTTCTGGCGGCACATGCCGTTCCC
>JAZSMM010000215.1:0-3631 GCA_045535895.1 Treponema sp. | reverse complement strand
TTGTCGTTAGTCGCGAGTGCGTTCCGTCCGTCCGGCGGATTATATTCCAAGGCGGAATCTTCCACTTCTATCACGCAGAATACGTCTTGTGTTCCGGCTTTTGAAGAGTCGTATATGGCTTTGTACACTTGATCCAATGTTTTGTCATAGCCTGCTTCGCTGGTGTCCGCGAAAAATTTGCCCACGGTTAGTTCCAATCCCACGCCGGAGATGTTCGCAAAAACTTGAGGTTCGCAAAGTTTTGTCAGGCTTCCGTCCGCTTCTTTTCTGTAGGGAGTGAAGTACAACGCCTTCAAAGTGCTTTGATCGCTTATGTCCCCGGTTATTTTTACGGTGCGGCCAAAAGTGTCGTCCAGACCAGGGCGTTTTATGACGACAAGTGGAGGAGTGTTGTCTATCTGGTACAATGATTCCGCTGTCTGAACTCTGGAAGCGGAATCCTTTGCTGTTACGGTGACACCGTACTCGCCGTCAGGGATTTTGAATTTTCCGTCTGCAAAATCATTGATTACGGCTTTCCAAGTTCCTTTTTCCTTGTCCACCTGGGCGGTAAAAGGACCGTAGATTTTTTTGTCTGCATTTGAAGTCAACGTGACAGACACGGAGTTTATGTATGTTTCGTCGGTGGCAACACCTTCCATGGTGAACGTGTTTTTGATTATGGCACCTTTGCTGGGTGAAGTTATTGAGATGGATGGTGGTTGGGTGTCTACAGAATTTCCCAAACCGATTTCACAATTGGACAAAGAAAAAATAATAAAGCAAGCAAGAACAACAAAGAAGCCTTTTTCTTTCCAGAATTTACTTGCCATAATTTCCTCCTCAAACAAGTAAAGTTGAAAAAAAAGGTTTTTATCCTTTATTATCGGTAGAAGTGTGAAATTTCTTCACAGAAGCTGCACCCATAAAAAGATGAAGCCCCACGTTTGCACGCACGGCTTCATGTTTTGTTTGCTTGCGAATTTTCCCTTGAAAAGGATTTAGTCCAAGAAATCTTCTCCGGTTCCGTATTTTTCCACGATAAAGTCAATGTCTTTGTCGCCACGCCCGGACAAGTTCACCAGAATGGATTTTTCTGGACGTTTTTTTGCGGCTTCTATGGCATAGGCGACGGCGTGGGAGCTTTCCAATGCGGGAATTATTCCTTCCATGCGGCACAACGTATAAAAAGCGTGCAGACACTCGTTGTCGTCGGCGGTGGTGTATGTTATTCTTCCGTTGTCTTTTAGCATGCAATGTTCTGGGCCGCTTCCTGGGTAGTCCAGTCCGCTTGCTATAGAATAGACCGGTTCTGGTTCTCCTTTTTCATTTTGCAAAAGGTATGTTCTGAATCCATGTAGAACGCCGGGGGTTCCGTACGACAGGCTTGCGGCATGGTCTCCTATTTTGAGCGAACGTCCGGCAGGTTCCACGCCGGTTAGTTTTACTCCTTCGTCGCTTATAAAGCCAGAGAAAATGCCCATTGCGTTGGACCCTCCTCCCACGCAGGCGGTAACTTCGTCCGGTAGTTCCCCGGTCATCTCCAAGAACTGTTCGCGGGACTCCACCCCGATTACGTGTTGAAAGTCACGTACCAACATGGGGAACGGATGAGGCCCAACAACAGAACCTATGCAATAAATGCTGTTCACAGGGTCTTTGAGGTAGGACTCAAAGGCTGAATCCACGGCTTCTTTAAGTGTTTTTAGTCCATGGGTCACAGGGACGACTTTTGCGCCAAGCAGTTGCATTCGCACCACGTTTGGATGCTCCTTTGCAATGTCAACTTCTCCCATGTGAATTTCGCATCCAAGGCCAAAATATGCTGCTGCCGTTGCCAAGGCTACTCCATGTTGACCCGCTCCGGTTTCTGCAATTACCTTCTTTTTCCCCATGTATTTGGCAAGAAGGGCTTCTCCCATACAGTGATTCAACTTGTGTGCCCCCGTATGGTTCAAATCCTCGCGTTTTAAGTAAATGCGTCCTCCGTATTTTTCTGAAAGACGGCTGCAATAATATACCGGGGTTGGTCGTCCCTGAAAATGCTTGCGGATGCTGCGTAGTTCGGTTATAAAGTCGTGGGATTTGCTTATGCTGTAATAAGCCTTCGTGATTTTGTCCATTTCAGCTTGCAAGACAGGCGGAACAAAAGAACCACCAAACTCACCGTAATATCCATCCTTGTCGGGGAATTGCTTTAAATAATCCATAAGAATATCTCCTTAAAAAAAACGCTATATTTGTTACTCTTTACAGTATCAAATATAGCGTTTAAAAATATTACTGTCAATAGTAATTTAAAGTCTACTCATAATATTTTAGCCTTTGTCTTGAAGCATGCAATTCCTTCGCCCGGATATTCTTTTCTAAGGCTTTTGATTATAGCTTTTATTTCAGAAGATTGTGACTTGGTGCAATATGTTATGTACATACAATTGAGTTGGGGCCATATGCTGTCACCCATTTTTGGAACAGAACATCCTTGTCCCATAACATTATCCAACTTTGTGAACATATGCCCTGTGTCTTTTTCAAGAAAAGCCTTAACAAAATCTTCTTCTATGGATTGGCTTAATATTATTTCAAGTCTGAACAGTTTTTCTTCATCTTGAGATGGTTCTTGTTTTGTCTTTTCCTTACTCATCTATGTCCTCCATTCCGTAAGTGTCCGTATCCTTTACTTTTTTGGTGGGTACTGTCGTTGCTTTAACAGGAACGGTTTTTCTTGCGGCTTTTTTTTCTGCACGGCGTTGTTTTCGGGCAACTTTCCGTTCCATTCCCTTTTGCCGTGAGCGGTTGAATATGTAGTACAAAACAGGCATAAGGAACAAGGTCATCATTGTGCTGAACGTAAGTCCACCTAAAACCGTTTGTCCGATTGGTTGTGTCATTTCCGCACCTTCACCCCTGGAGAAGGCCATTGGCAAAAGTCCAAGAACAGTCGTCAAAGTTGTCATTAGAATAGGGCGAAGTCGGTTCTTTGCTGCCTGAACGCAGGCTTCTTCCAGTTCCAAACCTCTTTTCCTTAGCAGGTTGGTGTAGTCAACCAAAACGATACCGTTGTTTACTACAATTCCTACAAGGACAAGAACTCCTACAGCCGTTATCACGTTCAAAGGAGAACCCACAGCTAAGTAGATTGCGACGATACCAATGGCGGACAAGGGGATGGTGAACAACACGATGAACGGATCCAAGAAACTTTCAAATTGGCTTGCCATTACGGCAAAAACCAAGATGACTGCCATTATTATGATTACGGCAAACTGTTCCAGGGCGTCGTTCAGACTTTCTGAACTTCCGCTGTAAGAAATACGCACGTCGTCGCCAAGAACAACATTTTCCCTTATGATTTTTTCCACGGCCTTTTGTACAACGTCGGAGGACTGCCTCCAGTTTATTTTCTTTGCGGTTACATGCAAAGTACGCATTTGGTTTTCACGTATAATCGTTACAGGGGAGTCTCCTTCCTCGTATACGGCAAAACTGGAAAGGGGAATGCGCTGCCCCATTGAGTTGGTGACAAAAATCTGTTCCAAGTCCAAGAGCTTTGAACGGTCGTCCTGGGCTAGCTGCACCACAATGTCTATTTCGTCGCCGTCGTCACGATAGCGACTTGCGGTGGTTCCGTTCACGTTTGCTTTTATTTCAT
>JAZSMM010000207.1:0-7849 GCA_045535895.1 Treponema sp. | reverse complement strand
ATAACTTTTACGCCGCCTGCGGTAGAACCAGAACAACCGCCAATAAACATCAAGACAATCAGTAAAACCTGTGCTCCAGAAGGCCACAAGTTGAAATTCTGTGAAGAAAAACCTGTCGTTGATATTATAGTCGCAGTTTGAAAGGCTGCGGCTCTTATGTCTGTGGCAAAGGAATTTGTGGAAGGTAAAAGAAAAAGCATTATGCCAACAATGAAGACGACCACAATAAATAAATAGGCTTTTAGTTCGCTGTTTTGTTTGATTTCGTCCAACTTGCCGGTGAACAAGAAATAATACAAACTGAAATTTATTCCTGCCAAAAACATGAACACGGTGCAAATCCATTCTATTGCAGGTGAATTGAAGTAAGCTATGCTGTTGTTCTTGGTGGAAAAACCTCCCGTTCCAAGCGTGGAAAAAGTATGGGCGATTGCGTCAAACCAGTCCATCCCTGCAATTTTTAACAAGACAGCTTGAAGAACTGTAAAGGCAAGGTAGATGAACCAAAGTATTTTTGCTGTTGTGGCAATCTTGGGCGTTACCTTGCCTTTTTCCGGACCGGTGGTTTCTGCCTTTATAAGCTGAAATCCTCCCACCCCCAAAAGCGGAAGAAGTGCCACAGTCAATGCGACAATTCCCATGCCGCCAAGCCAATGCATCTGGCAACGCCATAGGTTTATGGACTTTGGCAAAGATTCCACATCAGAAAAAATTGTTGCTCCCGTAGTGGTAAACCCAGACACACTTTCAAAAAAAGCGTCTGTAAAACTGGGAATTGTACCAGAAACAACAAAGGGAACTGCACCCAAAAAACTTGCTCCAATCCATGCGCCGGCTACAATTATAAAGGCGTCTTTAGGGGCAAGCGTTATTTTCCTTTTTCCTCCGAGGGCAAACAGGATGGCGGCAACGACTATGCAAACAACACCGGGAATTACAAATGCAGGTATAATTGACAATTCTTGATAATACACAGCCGTTCCAATTGGAAGGACAAAAGTCACGGAAATAATTGCAAAGAGCAAAAACAAGATTCTAAAAAAAACAAGAAGGTTCATATTCTCACCCTAACGCCTATTTCCCAGTTCCGCCAAAGTATTCCAAAACCTGCGAAGTCTTTTCCATGTTGCAGATTAGGACAAGCATGTCGCCTTTGTGCAGCATTGTGTTTCCGCCGGGAATAAGGAATTCTTGGGAGTCCTTCTCTTTTATCAACAAGACCAAGAATAAGCCGGGATTAGCTACGTCCTTTAACATTTTTCCTGCCAAATCTGAACTTTCAGGCATAACATATTCTATTATTTCCAGGTCGCCGTCCGAAATGGTATGCACGCCGGTGACGCTTTTTCCACGTAGATGTCCAATTATTGTGTCCACAACGGTGTCTTTTATGGGAATGGCAACGTCCACGCCGATATTCCGGGCAATTTCCGCAAACCCGCCGCTTGCCACCAGACTGATTGTCTTCTTTACGCCAAGGGATTTCATGTAGGCAGAAACAACCATGTTCAGTTCGTGGTTGTGGGTTGCGCTTATCACAAGGTCATAACTGGCAAGGTTTTCTTCTGCGATAAAACTTTCGTCGGTAATGTCCGCCCTGAAAACCGGAACATTGGGAAAGCGTTCTGCGGCATCGTTTGCCCTTGCGTCGTTTTTGTCAATGATGGCGAATTCTTGTTTTGTTTTGTGCAGAGAGTTGAAAAAACGTGGGATTCTTGACGCACGTGGTTTTACAACGATTTGGTCTGCAATCAAAGTGCCTATGTGACCTGCCCCCACCAAAGCTATTTTTTTGAGTTCGGTTATACGGGAACCGCACAATTCCAGGAATTCTTTCATGTCGTTACGCTTGGCAAGAATACCTAGGCAGTCTTCTGCTTGTATTATGGTGGAACCAGTGGGAAGGGAAGCATTTTCCTGCTTTTCCAGATAAACCAGAAGAAAAGGTTTGTTTATAAAACTACGCAAATTCTGAACTTGTTGGCCGTCCAAACGGCTTTCTTTTTCCACCGTTACGCGCATTATTTCGTATTCGGAGTTGTCAAAGGTAAGAACATCTGTAACAGCACCGTGGTTTACGGCTTGGACAACGGCCTTTGCCGCTTCCATGTCCGGGAATACCATCTGGTCTATTCCGTATATTGGACGGTGGCTGCCTGTAAAAGTTGCGGCATGTTGTTTTAAGGTTTTGCTGGTGTTCACGTAGTATTCATAATTGCGAACCCGTGCCACCTTTAGCACATTGGGATAAACCGCATCAACAAGGGAGCATGTTATCATGTTTACTTCATCGGAGTTTGTAAGCATCACAAGTGCGTCCGCTTTTCCGATTCCGGCTTCTTCCAATGTTTCAAGGCTGTTCCCGTCTGCTTCCACAACCATGCAATCCAACCGGTTGGACACATGGCGAACAATTTCTTGATCGTTGTCAATTAGAACAACATTGTTCTTCTCTGAAATCAAGCGTTTGGCAAGTTCCGTACCGGTAAGCCCTGCACCTACAATGATTATTTTCATTTGACTTCCTCTTGCTCAAGTTCTTGTGAAAGCCGTGATTTTTTGCCTTTGGCGGCGTTCATTATGCCTACAATTGTTCCGCAGACAAGACCTGCTGCAATGGCTTCTGCGGTGGCGTTTGGCAAAAGAAGCAGGATAAAAGCACCAAGTCCGGCATCGTTCATAAGCTGTGTTACTTGCACGCCTGCAAAACAATATAACGCCAAACTCACACAAACAGTGTGGAGCAACGTGACCATTACGGCGGAGATACAGGCGGAAACAGATTTTGGAATGGACTTGATTTTGTTCAATACGGAAAAAACAAGGGCGGTGGCAGGGCCAAGGACAAGACGAGGCAATATTGCGATGAGAGGGTTTACAAAAAGAGCATCTAGACCAACGGGATTGCTTGCGGCTTGAATCATGCTGAATATGCCGAAAATTGCGCCAATTCCCATTCCTGCCGGCCAGCCGGCAATTAGCGTGCCCAGAATAGTTGGAATGTGCAAAAGAGTTATTGCCAAGCCCCACGGCAACCTTATGAATCCAAGCGGAGTTATGCCAAGCAAAACGGTCAGTGCGCCCAATGCCCCTACAAGAGCAATTTTTTTATTCAAAGAAAGAGATGTTTTTATAGAATCCATAATAGACAACTATAACTTATGCATAATTTTTTTGAAAGCCCTATTTGTCTTTCTTGTGTTTTGCTTGGCAGTATGCTAAATTAAAACGATGAAAAGAAATAGATTTGCTTTATCAATTGTGCTTTGTTTATGCGTGTTTTTAATCGCTTCTTGTGGAATTTTCTCCACCGGTGAAAATTGGACGGGAACAACGACTTCTTGGTCATATTCGTCCGGCGGGCAAGTTATGTATGAAGTGCCACAGGATGTCCAGACATTGAATTTGTCTTTGGACTGTGCGGCGGACGTTTTCATGGTGAAAATGAATCCTTCTGAAACCGCCGTTTCTGGAAGAAGAACACGCTACATAAAGTCCGTTGGACTGCGTTCGGCAGACAATGCAACGGAAAACGTCTTGCTGCCTGAAACAGCATTGCCCCAAAAAACGGATTCCATCTTTTTTCGCAAGGAATTTGAACCTGCAACAAACTTTAAAATGCCGCACCTAGGAAAACCCACAAGCCGTTCTGTGGCAGGGTTTTCTTCTTCTGTGGGGCAACCGCTTAAAAGTGTTGTCCAAATTACGCCTACGGTGGGTTCTACCACAAAACAAATTTGGGTGGACGACACTTCTGCACGGGAAGGGTATTCTAAAAAATATGCTACCTTACGTGCTGTGGGAACATATTGCTATGTTTGGGTTGTGGGCGACTATTATTCTCCTTCACAAAGCAGCGGCCCACAAATAAATGCTACAAAAGCAGCCGAACTTGCGACAAAATTTGACGAACTTTACGAATATGTACGCCACATATTCGGCAATGAATCCGACAAGATGGTGACGGTTGTAAGCAAAAACGGACAGCAGGATGAAGACATCCAAGACATAACCCAATTTTCCGACACAGGAAAAATGATTAATATAGTTGTCTACGACATTTATGACGACTATCTAAAGTCTGAAAACGGTGGAGTTTACGGCTACTTTTGGGCAAAGGACTATTACTCAAAGACATACGCACAAGCCATGGGTTCGCAAGCCGGCGTTTTGAATTACACCAACGAAGGCAAATATTTCTACGTGGATTCCTATTTTGCCAACACAGATTCTGTTGGAATCCATTCCACGTTGGCGCATGAGTTTCAGCATATGATAAACTTTGGTGAAAAGGACATGGCTTCTTTAGAAACCGCACAAACCCAGGCGGATGTTCTTGTGCCGGAAGTCTGGTACAACGAAATGCTTTCCATGCTGTGCGAGGACATGATGCAAGAAAAACTTGGCGTTGCTGACAAGAATTCCCCTTTGGCACGACTGCCTTTCTTTTGTCTGGGTTATCCATATTCCGGCGTTATAGATTGGCTTGACGGTGATGATGTTTACTATTCTTATGCTTCTGCCTATACTTTTGGGGCTTATTTGGCAAGGAACTTTGGCGGGCCGGCACTTGTAAAAGAGATTGCCACCAACAACTACGCCAACCGCCAGTCCATAACCAAGGCTTTGCAAATTTTAGGTTATAACGAAACTTTTGACAGTGTGTTCAAAAAATATGCGCAGGCGTTGGTCTTGGACAATCCCAACTGTGGGGCAGATGTCACGTTGAACAAATCCGCACAATGGACTTCTGGCTATAACGGTTACACATATCCCATGAAAGCAATCGACATTTTCAATGTAAATTATGAATATAAAGACGAGCAGGGCAATCTGCAAAACGAAAAGGTTGCGCCTTACTTGTTGCCTGCGGATTCCAGCGGACAGTTTGACCTGCGTCCGTACGGATTTACTTTGCATTCCGTAGGCTATACTGAAAACCAAGGCACCGTAGTCATGGAGTTCAGCCGTCCTTACACAACTTCTGAAAAAGTCTATATTCTGGTGCAACCCTGCACTCACAACCACAGGCAACAATAAAGGTAGGTTTTGGTATGAAAATGAAATTTTTTGTTTGTGCTTTCGCAATGCTTTTGGTTGTGACCATGCTGTTTGCTTCTGCAAGCAAAAAAAAAGCGGAGCAGGCACAAGGTTCTGTTGTTGTTGCAACGGGTTTGGTAAAGGTTTATGGCAGTGAACCCAACACATGGCTTGGTTTTGTTTCCGTAGAAGGAATGGAATACAGCCTTGCTGCGGAAGAAAAAATGCTTTCTGACTTGCAAGCCAGCCAAGGTTTTGTTGTGGAAATCAACGGTACCCTTGAACCAAAGTCAAAAGATGAAGTCGTGGGATTCCAGCAGTTAAAAGACGGTGTGATACACGTTCATTCTTTTTCTGTTGTGCAAGCACAGTGAACGTATTGTTCCAACAAAGTTTTGCGTGTTAATTCTTCTGCGTCCTTTAGCATTGCGGCAGGAACTCCGTAGGCCTTTTCCAAGGCTTGTTGCGTAAGGACTTCGTCTGGTGTTCCAAAGTCCATGTCACGGTTGGGGTAGAACAAGAGAACGTTGTCGGCGTATGTGCGGTTGAGTTCCAGTTCGTGCATGGAAATATAAATCGTAGTTCCGAATGTGGCACAATAGGCTTTGATGAATGCCAATGCCAGGTGTTTTTGTGTGTTTTCCATTGCAAAAAGAGGTTCGTCCATAAAAATGCTTTGGCTGCCGTAAAGCAATGAGAACGCTAAAATCACCCGTTGCATTTCTCCTTTGGAAAGACCGCTTAGTTTGCGTTGCATTATTTCCTGCAAGTCCAAAACCGTGATTGTTTGTGAAAGCAGATTCCCTGCACTGGCAAACCTGGTTGCCTGTTCTTCTTTGGCAAAGTGAATGTCCGCCGAAATTGCACGGGATTTTCCTGCAAAGCAGCCGTTGGAAAAAACAAAGTCCAACAAGTTTGCGACAGTTTCATCTGTTTCAAATTCCATGTTTTGATAGATAAAAGAAGCGGTTTTTTCCCGTTCTTCTTCTGAAAGGGTGGAAGTGTCCTTTCCTAGCAAAAAAATTTTACCTTTTTGCGGAACAAGTCTTCCGGCGGACAAAAGCATAAAGTTGACTTGCCAGAAGCGTTTGGACCGACAAGACTTACAAAACCGCCGGGAAGTTCTGCTGTGCAATGGTCGAATATAGGTTGCTGAGTAATTTGGGTTCCATCTTGGTCTGTGTCGCCTTCTATTGGAGGGTAAGAAAAAGTAACATCTTGAAACTGAATGAACTGCATAATCAAAAACTCCTAAAAAAAATATATCAAATAATTGTTTTATGTTGAATAGGCTGTAGGATGTATGGTAACTTTTGCAGAACTTTATTATAGTGGAATTGTAGAAGAATTCTTTTTACAGATGTTGAAGGGGGCTTTTATGTATTTTGACACATATTATTTAATTTTGGTTGTTCCAACACTTCTGCTTTCCCTTTGGGCTCAATTCAAAGTGAAGTCCACCTTTTCAAAATATTCAAAAAAGGCAAACGGCAAAGGAATTACTGGGGCGCAGGCGGCTGCCTATCTTTTGCGGGCGAACAATATAAGCGACGTAAAGTTGGGCCACATTGCCGGAAGTCTTACCGACCACTATGATCCAAGCTCAAAAGTTCTGCGACTTTCTGAACCGGTTTTTGACAAAGCAACGATTGCGGCGGTTGGAGTCGCCGCCCACGAAACAGGGCATGCAATTCAGCATGCAACAAAATACGGACCTCTTGTTTTGCGTAGTACGCTGGTGCCAATCGCAAACATTGGTTCTTCTGCAGGCCCTTGGCTTGCAATCCTTGGAATTATTTTTAGCTGGGGTTTTCTTGTGAATATTGGGCTGTTGCTTTTTGGTTGTTCCGTTTTGTTTTATCTTGTAACACTTCCTGTAGAATTTAACGCTTCCAATCGGGCAGTTGCAATCCTTTCAAAAACAGGAACTTTAACGCAAGAAGAACTCAAAGGCGTGAAAAAAGTTTTAAGCGCGGCGGCGTTGACCTATGTTGCGTCTGCTCTTACTGCTGTGGCAAACCTCTTGCGTTTGGTCTTGATTTCCAGGGACAGAAGGAACTAGAAAAACACAAAAAAGTTTTGTTGAAAGTCTAAAAGTGAAAGTGTCCAGAATATGCAGAAAGTTTGGTGTAAAAGACAGAGAAGAATTAAAGATTTTGTTGAGCAGATATGAATTAAAAGTCTAAAGCATAAATAACCAAGGTTAAATTTCATTAACTTTGGTTAATTCGTAGAAATCGGGTTTACAAGAAGATTTTTATTTCCTAGAATTATTCCACGATTGTTGCAGGTCAAACAAAAGGGCGAAAGCGAACATCACCCTTCGTTGAAGGAAAAGAAAAAGGGGTTGCCTTGGAAAAGGCAGACCCCCAAAATTTATTGTCAAAGACAACAAAACCTGACTTTGATGATAACAGAAAATCAAACAAGTTTTCACAAAACTATATGTGAAAACAAAAAGGAGTTTGCTATGTTAGCAGTTAATAGCTACAAGCAAAATGAAGGGTTCTCTGTTATTGGTGCAGATGAATTATTTTACATTAACGGTGGTAGTGGGACTAGTTCCAGTGCAAATGCTAGTACAAGTACTAGTGTAAGTATTAGCAATGGTTCAAACCAAGGATATGTTAATAATCCAGGAAAAATGGTTGCTGCAACTGTTATAGCTTGGGCTGTTACATTAGATAACCCTCCATCTCATACGCAAGCTGTAGCACAAGGTATATATACAACCATGGGTGGAACGTATGGGAACGCACCTTCTCCTGGAGGATCAGGTGGCTCTGGTGGGGGAAAAGAACTAATAAGA
>JAZSMM010000299.1:0-6235 GCA_045535895.1 Treponema sp. | reverse complement strand
ATCTGCCCCACCATGTATCCTCTGCACAAATCCCCCTCCTCGTCCACCGCATCCATAAGGTCGTAAAACGCTTCGTTGTAGAAATATGGAAATCTATTTTTATAATTTTTAACTTCAAGATGATTATCATATCCCCCGTATTCCTCGTTCATAAGGAAGTAGCCGTAAAAATACGCCCACGACTCTATCAGACACACAAGTTGGCTTTTGCCGTCGTTGTACGTGTTTTCTCTGGGGTCTTTGTCGTCCTTCAAAAGCCGCACCCAGCCACCAATCATTTCCACATACTCCTTGTTCCAATAGGAAACCCTTCCGGAACCTATCCCTTGGTAATGGGAGGCATGAGCCATCTCGTGGAACACGCATTCGGTTATTGTCTCCGTATATGTCATGTTGGCACTTTTCCGTGTGCCTATTATTATATCAGGAAAATATGTACCTACAATCCCCCCGAACACAGCTCCTATGTACACACCCGGAATCCCGGCTAATCCTCCCAACACAGCACCCATGCTTGCAAGGTCAGCCACAAGCACCTCATAACTCATCAAGGTTACCCCGCCTGTAAGATTCTTGTTGGCCCAAAAATGCAGTTTCTTGGGATTTGTTACATTATGCAGCCTTGCGTAGCTTCGGTATTTGTCGCTTGCGTTCACTATCGTTCCCAGTTTGGCCTGTGCCGTGTCGTTCTTCAGGTATATCTCCAATTCATCAAGGCTTGAAACCGACTTCTTGCCTATGCTGTACTTGGCCGTGGTCAAGGCATACGCATTCTTCACCCTGGTGGTCGGGTTCTCGAATTCAACCTTTATTTTTACTTTCCCCCCAATACTTTTGAATTTATGATTTATGGAAAAATACCCGTCCTTGTCCGTATATGAAGACTTGCTGACAAGCCAATAAGAAGCCACCACTTTTACATTGGACATGGGAACATATTTTCCCAGAACAGCGTCGTACAGCATGACACGACCTTTGGGTTTGACCTTCTTTATGGCTCGTATTGTTGCATCATCTTCACTTGCATCTTCACAGTCGTCCCCTTCGAATTCTGAAAGGAACCCATCGGACACATACATCTCCTCTATAAGCTCCGTTTCGTATTCCTGCGACAACTCATAATAGTCTTCCACAGGCTTCATGAGATAGTACCATGGGGAATATTCATCGTCGCATTCATTGTCTGTGTAATACACGCCGCCTTCCTCTATTTCGTAGTCGATGGGGATGGTCTCCAACGTGCCGTACTTTTCCTCCAACGCAATTACTTTTTCATAGTCGTTGGTTCTCACCTTGAAATAATAATAGTTCGGCTGCACGGAGGAATCCACGCTCCTTGCGGCGCTTATGCTGAACGGATTTTGCATTTTCTCCCCTAGCACGACTTCCTCCGAAGAAAAAGACTCGTCGTCCGCAATTCCATTCTTGGTGTCCAATCGACATCCTGTAAGGACTCCCGCCGCAACCAACGTAACAAACAAAATTAAATAACACAACCTTCTCATACTTTAGCTCCTTAACATGAAAACGGGTTTTTATTCCCGTTCCAGTGGACATGCAAGAACTTGTCTAAACGCTAGCACAGGTTTTTTTGCCTGTAAACCCGGTTTTTGCAAAAATAACCGCGGTTACCAAAAAAGTAACCACGGTTATCGCCGTTTCCTCTGTTTTTGCCTTGACTCTTTGCCTGTTTTGTGCTTTGTCTTTTTGCTGGTTCGCTAAATTAATTCCATAGTCTTGTTATAATTTGCTTAGATATTCTTGGTAGAAGAAAGTAATCAACGCAGCTCTATCAGCACTGCCCCGGACTTTTTGTCTGTAACAAGGACAGGCGGCATCTTTATTCGGACAAGTTCACCTGAACCAAGGGAAAAACCTTCTTGGGAAGACGCAAGCAACGTAAGACCCAACTTGGAACAGCCATAATATCCTGTGCGTCCTCCTGGAAGTCTGATTGCATCAGAAGCAATCCTTACAGATAAATCTTTTGCGTTGTATTTTTCACTAAAATTTGTTTTTCCGTATCTTGCAAGGACAAAAGACAAAGTAGCCCTGTCCTTTGAAAGACCTGCAAGTTCTGAAAGTTTTTTCAACTTCGGCGGAATGTCATTGTCTTGTGCGGAAAAAACAAAATGACACCACTTTCCGCCTCTCTTGCCGTCCATGGGGCAGCCTTCCGAATGGGGACATGGTGAAAGCAAATCCCAACCCTTTCTTATCAACGCTTCACGGAACGAACTCAAAAAACGCACGGAAGGCGGCGTCCCCGGTTCTACAACCAAAACACAGCTTCCTTCTTTTGCATATTTTTCAAGGGCTTCTATGGTTTTTTTTGCAGTATATTCAGGTGGTCTGCCGGAACTTTGCACAACTTCGTTAAGAACATTGGCACAAACTGCAAAGTCCACTTTATTTCGCAAAGGCGTACCAATGTCACCTTTTATCCTTATGATTTTCCATGGTTCAACTGTTACACCTTCCACTTGGGCCGTCCGTGCGGCGACAGACAAAAACAAGTCCTCACCCAAAGACAACGCCGTCTGCGATGTGTCCAAACAATACCATGTCAACTTTTTTTTTCGTAGATGTGGACAAGCAAGCCACAAAGCAATCGGCACGGTAAGTGGTCCTGACCCCATGTCAAGGCAAATACCCTCTTGGGGAACGTGCAAAACATCTTTTGCAAGACCAGAAAAAAGCCGGGTAAGCCTAACCAAATTCCACCATTGGTAGTAGCGTACATAAGCAGAAAGAGCGGCCGTTTCGTTCATGTAGCCGCAGCGGCGTTCTCCCCGTTCGTCCGTAAGCAAATGAAACAAGTTCCTTATGTCCTTTGGAAGCATCTGGTGCTGCTTTGACGACAAAGGACGCACTCCCTGCACAACAGAATCAAAATCAAGCAAAACTTTTGCGGAATCCACAGGAATAGAAGCAAACAAAGGATTATTGGTCGGTTTTGTTTTCTGTTTTCTGTCCATCTTGATTCCTTGTCTTGTTCCTGTATCTTTTCACAAGCAAATACAAATCTGTAAGAGAAGATCGTATTTCTGTTATGGTTTCCAGTGCAGAAGCGGTTTCTTTTGCGGCATTCGCATACAAATCGCTTTCTGCTATAATTTCAGAACGTGCCCCTTCAATCGTGAATTTTTTTTCTTGAATCAGATATTTCAGGCGCATTATAGTCTGCACATCCCGCCCGGAATAAAGCCTGCGTCCGCCCAAGTCTTTTTTGGGGGCAATCCCAGGGATAACTTCTTCCCAATACCGCAAAACATGGGCTTTTATCCCGGTGATTTCCTCTACTTCGCCAATCAAATAACCGGCCATCAATTAAGCTCCCTGTCTTCCCATTTTTTACGGCTGGCACGGAATTCCACAATCACAGGAATTTTGTCAAAGCCCAAGTCACTGCGTATTTTGTTCCGTAGATAGGCAATGTATGTTTCAGAAACTACCTGTGGACGACTGGCAAAAATTAAAAATTTTACGGGATTAACATCTGTTTGAACCATGTACCGCACTTTAAATTGCCCGGAACGACTTGCCGGCGGCGGATAGGCTGCCACCCAATCCTTTAACGCACGATTCAGAATACCTGTTTCTAGTTTTCGTGTGAGCTGACCATAAATTTCCAAGGTTGTATTCAAAAGCTGCTTTATTCCTTTTCCTTCCAACGCAGAAAGAGTAAGAATTGGCACGTAGTTCATGTGAGCAAACATTATCCTTATGTTTTCCTCTGCCTTGCGAACTGCCGTGCGACCTCGCTCCTGCGTGTCCCATTTGTTCAACACAAATATAATTCCACGACCTTTTTCATAGGCAAGGGCTGCAATTTTTTTGTCTTGCTCAGAAAGACCTTCCTGGGCATCAATCAATAAGAACACTACGTCGGATTTGTCCAAGGTTTTTATAGCGCGGTTCACAGAATAATATTCCACGTTTTCCTTTACACGCGCCTTCCTACGAATCCCGGCCGTGTCCAACACCAAAAAATCCTGTCCATTGTAATTAAAACTACCTTCCACGACATCCCGTGTGGTTCCGGCGTAATCGCTTACAATAGAAGCCTGTGAATGTGTAAGCCTGTTGGAAAGAGTGGACTTTCCTGTGTTGGGTTTTCCCATTATGGCAATTTTGATTGGTTCAATTTTTCTGCCTTCTTGCACTTGGGAAAAATCCAATTTGCCGACAATTGTATCCGTCAGTTCTTGAATGCGGTCTCCGTGTTCCGCAGAAATGAACAAAAGACTTTCAAACCCAAAGCGCATAAAATTCCACGCTTCTTCTTCTAGTCTGCCACCTTCTGTTTTGTTTACTGCCGCAACAACTTTATTCCAATACGGCCTAAGAAAAGTGATGAATTCTTCGTCTTCTCCTGTTATCAAAGAAGCATCCAACAATAGCAAAATCAAGTCTGCGTTTTTTATGGCACGCACGGACTGCTCTACAACTAGTTCGTCCATAACGGCTTCCATTGTTCCAATGTCCCTGTCAAGCTTAAAACCGCCTGTATCCATAAGGCGAACAGGATGCCCGTTCAAAAAGGCGGTTTCTTCTATAGGGTCACGAGTAACACCGGGAGTCGGATCCGTTATGGCACGCCTGCGGCGTAAAAACCGGTTGAACAACGTGGACTTGCCCACATTGGGGCGGCCTGCAATAACCACAAGCGGAAGGTTTTTATATTCCATGTCTTGAGAGAATTTTGTTTCCGTTGTTTGTTCTTCCAAATCAAATGTATTTTCCATTTTATTGTCCAAGTTAAAAAGCAGACAGCACTGTTTCTGCCATTTCCTTGAGTTCCTCGCAAGAATGGGAAGCAAGAGCCGCTTTTACAGAACTAATTCTAACAGGTGCCATGCTAAAATTTCTAACACCAAGCCCTGCAAGCAACAAAACAGTTTCTGGATTTCCCGCCATTTCACCACAAACGGTTACAGATATTCCTGCTTTGCAAGCACTTTCCACCGTATGCTTTATAAGACGCAAAACCGCAAGGTTCTTTTCATCATACAATGCAGCCACCGCAGAATTTTCCCTGTCTATTCCAAGTGTGTATTGTGTCAAGTCGTTTGTCCCTATGGAAAAAAACTCCGAGTGCTTGGAAAAAACGTCCGCCATTATCGCAGCCGCTGCGGTTTCTACCATAATTCCCAAAGGAATATTTTTGTCAAAGGGAATTGCCTCTGAGATAAGTTCAGATTTTACTTCTTCTATTATTTTTTGCGTTTCTTTTATTTGCGTAACATGTGTTACCAAAGGCAACATTATCCTCATTTTGCCATAGACACTGGCACGGAACAAAGCCCTGAGCTGGCGTTTGAAAAGGTTTTTATGGGCAAGGCTAAGTCTTATGGCCCTAACACCCAAAAGCGGATTCTGTTCTTCTGGGATGGGAACCCCGGCATCTTTTATGAGCTTGTCTCCTCCTGTGTCCAAAGTGCGAATCGTAACCGGCTTTCCTTGCATTGTCTGCAAAACCTGCCGATAAGCCTGAAACTGCGCTTCTTCCGTAACGGAATGCACCCCGGAAGAACCCAATCTCTTTGCGTTTTCAATCGCCCCCATAAAAAGAAATTCCGTGCGAAACAAACCGATTCCATCTGCCCCCAACTCAACGGCACGCAGGGCGTCTTCCGGCATTCCAATGTTGGCGTAAAGGGAAAACTTAACTCCGTCAGAAGTCATTGCCGGTGCGTTTTGGAATTTGCTCAACTTTTGTTTTTCTTCTAGTTCTACTTTCTCTCGCATTCTGAACTGGTTGAGCAAAAGTTCATCCGGGCAAACAATTACCGTTCCTTCCGAACCGTTCACAACAACAGTTTGCCCCGGACCAATTTTTTGGGGCAAATTTTGTATGCCAAATACAGCCGGCAAACTGTCATTTCTGGCAAGGATTGCCAAGTGGCTGGAAATCCCACCTTCCGTTATAACAAGTCCTTTCACCTTTTTACGCAAAAGAACAACCGCATCAGCAGAACTAATGGACTCTGCTACAACTATTTGGTTTTCCGGAATCTCGGTAAAATCAAACGGAACATAGTCCAACAATTTGTCTATAACTTGGTCAAACACATCGGTAACATCGGCGGCTCGTTCTGCAAGGTATTCGTCATCAACAGCACGCAACATGTCCGCCATTTCCGTAACTTTTTCGTTAAGGACAAATTCAATGTTCATGGCAACATCAAAAAGTTGTTCCTTAATTTGCTTAAAAAATTCTGCATCCTCAAGC
>JAZSMM010000116.1:0-18064 GCA_045535895.1 Treponema sp. | reverse complement strand
GGCCTCCGACTTCATGGTGGCGGGCGTAAGAAGAATCCCGTTCAAAAGGGTCTGGGACCATGGTTATGGGAAAGCGCAAGTATGTTTTCAGTTCCTCTTCTTTTGGCATGTTTTTGGGAACTTTGCGAAAAACATCGTAGTCGTCCCAGGAATAAATAAAACGCACATTTTTACCCCTGTCACGCAAAGCCCTAACGACCAAATCCACGGAAATAATTTCACGAAAATTCCCTATATGGACCGTTCCAGACGGGGTGATGCCAGAGGCACAAGTGTAAACTTCAAGGTCTCCCCGTTCACGGATGATTTTCTCTGCTGTTTGATCTGCCCAATGCACCAGCCGCTTATCTTCTTTTTGTTCAGTTTTTTCAGTCATAACGGATAAATTATATAGAAAACGGATAGGCTTTGCAATTGTACTTGAGATGAATACCGTTTATCTATAAAATATGCGATATTGAATTTAGGAACAATTGCTTTTAATAGGGAGATTTGTATGAACGCAAAAAAAATAACCGACTATGCATATGTAATCCATGCAGACATTGTGGATGCCCCTTTTTTCGAGGGTATTTGGCCCATTCCCAACGGAGTCACGTTGAATTCATATGTTGTCAAAGGTGAAAAAATCGCCCTTGTTGACTTGTTCAGGGATTGGGAAAACGCCCCCGAAAAGATGAAAGCCCAGTTGAATTCAATTGGGCTTTCTGTCCAAGACATAGACTATGTTGTTCTTAACCACCTTGAACCAGATCACACGGATTTCCTTAGGGAATTCCACAAAATCAATCCGGCGGCGCAGATTGTTTCCACGGCAAAAGGCGTGGCGTTGGCGGAAAATTTTTGCAAGGCAGGAAAGGCAAACTACCGTGTTGTAAAAACAGGAGACACATTGGATTTGGGCGGTGGAATAGTTTTGAATTTTGTGGAAGTTCCAAACGTGCATTGGCCGGAAACAATGGTAACTTATGATGCAAAGTCAGGCATTCTTTTTTCGTGCGATGCATTCGGTTCCTACGGAAAGACGGGGGAACGCATTTTTGACGACGAGTTCTCCAAAGAGGAACACTCTTTTTATGAGCGAGAGTCCTTGCGCTATTATGCCAACATTGTTGCTAGTTTTAGCACATTTGTAAAAGCGGCTATACAAAAATTGGATGGCGTAAAAATAAATGTTGTAGCCCCTAGTCATGGCATTGTGTGGCGCAAAAACCCTGCGGAAATTGTGGAGCGTTTTCAAAAATACGCAGGATACAACACAGGCGGCAAATTAGAAAATAAAATTTGCGTGGTTTACGGTTCAATGTACGGCAACACAAAGTTGGGAGTGGACGCTGTTGTCGCAGGAATCAACGAAAAAGCGGCCATGTTGCGTTCGCAGGGGAAAGAAGCTCCGAGTGTCGTTGTGTTGGAAATACCTTCCACGGACATTTCTGTTGTCCTTGCAGAAGCCTATGAGGCGGCCGGAATTGTTATGGCCATGCCGACCTACGAATACAAGATGTTTCCGCCGGCGGCGTATATGCTGAACCTGTTTGCACGCAAACATTTCACGGGAAAGAAAGCCCTGCGAATTGGAAGTTGGGGATGGATTGGCGGCGCAAAAAAAGAATATGACGAGGCCGTAGCTCCTTTGAAGTGGGATGAAATTGAGCAATATGAATGGCAGGGGTTCCCCGAAGACAAAGATATTCAGGTTTTAATGCAAAGAGGAAAGGAACTTGCAGAAGTTGTCAGCGAAATGTGCCGATAAAGAAAAGGATAGACTTTTCGGAGGATGTTTTGGCAGGAAGTTCTAAGGTTGCTTGGAGGGAAACAAAAAACAGAATCCTTGTGGCGTTGCTGTGTGTTGTCCATTTTTCCTTTTCAATTTTGTTTTTTGCTTTGGGCTACAGAATTCTATGCATATATAATTTGTTTAGCACAGTGTTGTATTTTATTCTGGCGTTGTGCTACACGCTTGAACGGGAATTTGCAATCATGGCTGTCGTGGCCGTGGAAATTCCTGTGTATTCCGTGCTTGTGACTTTGTTCTTGGGCAATTATTCCGGGGCGTTGTTTTTTTCGTTCGGGATGTTGGCGGCGGTTTTTTTGTTTGCCGTGAACAAGAACAAAGCATTGTACAATTATATTTTGCTTTCCATTCCGTCTATAGGCACTGCGTTTTTTGTTGCGTTGTGGGAGGCAGAACCCTTTTTGGGAACGGAGATTCGTTTTGAGTTTTGGTTTGGCTTTCATAGAATTTATACGTTGACCATCTCTATTGTGGCTTTGCTCTATTTGTGCATAAGCGGGAATTTGGAACTTGCCGCCGTCCAACGAAAAAACGACCAGTTGATTGGCCAACTCCAGTATATGTCAACACATGATTCCCTTACAGGTATTCCCAACAGGCGTTTTCTTTTGCAGCAAGTTAAAACAACAGAGAAATATGCGGCTGCAATTTTTGACGTTGACGATTTTAAAAAAATCAATGACACATACGGGCATGAAACAGGTGATAGGGTTTTGTGCCGTATTGTTAGAAGAGTTGCTTCTGTTATTCCGCAAGACGCTGTTTTTGCACGTTGGGGCGGAGAAGAATTTCTTGTTATATTTCCTGACAAAACGGCGGAATCCGTGCATTCTTGCATGGACAATGTTATTGGTGTTGTCTGTGAAAACGACTTTGCTTTTGAAACTGAAACAATACATGTTTCTATAACGGCGGGTGTGGCAGATTCCACAGAAGCAGGTTCTTTTTCAGAAGTTGTGGCTTTTGCAGACAGCAGGTTGTACAAAGGCAAACATTCTGGTAAAAATCAGGTCGTTTTTAGTTAAAGGAAAAGCGTAAAACATGAAAAGGTTCTTTTTAACATTTGTTCTGGCTTTTGTTTGTATGCAATCTTTTTTTGCCATTGCCGACAATAAAATTCTTTTTGGCGGTGCGCTGGGAACAGGTGCTGCGATTTATGGCAATGATTCTGTCGTTGAACAGGCGAATGATTTCCCCCGCTTTGTGATAGAAGGGGATTTGTTCGCAGGTTTTGTTTTGTCCAAGGAAATCCGCTTTAACTTGGGGGCTGTTTCTGTATGTGATTTTCATGTTAAAGGCGGCAACCACTGCAATTTGATTGACTACGCATTTTATGGCGGAATCAGGGTTTATCCAAATCTTGCAGGGTTGTGCATTGGGGTGGATTACATGCTTGGTCGCCGTACGGATTTTGTAAGTCTTGGGTTGCCTGAAGACGGAGTTGATTCAACTGATTGGGGCAATGGGTTTAGATTCTTGCTGGAATATGATTTTACGGCAGGGGGAACAGGGTTTGCCCCTGTGGTTGGATGCGGTTGGCGGCATATGCCCAGAGGAGGCTCATCTGACAACATGATTTCCTTGTATTTTAGGATGTCCCATAGGTGACGCACTTTTTTTGAGGCGGAAAAAATGACTTCGGTTTTTCTTGTTTTGATTTTTGTTTTTTCAGGAATATTTGTTTTTGCGTTTGTTGCGGGTGCTGTTGTTTTTGCCCAAATGTTTTCACGCAAAGAAGATGACGGTTCTCTTAATCCACAGGTTATAAAAAATTCTCTTTCACAAATGCGACAGGCAAAACCGGGCATGCAACTTGAAGGTGTTAAAATGCAAGGTTTCGGTGGGCATCTTTCTTCTCATGTCAACGACCCAAGGATTATGGTTCCGTTGTTGGAAGCAAAGTTGCGTTGGTTTGACCGTCTTGAAACCACTAGCGATGTGGAAAAAATCACAATCCATGGAACTTATGGCAAAAAACTTGTTGGATATTACGTCAAACCATATCCACAAAAAGAGGACATGGAAAAAAATGGTTCTGGTTGCGTTGCATTGTTGGTACATGGTTACACCGACTCTGCGGCGGGAATGGCGTATTTGACAGAAGAATATATAAAACTGGGTCTTTCTGTTTTTGCTGTAGACTGTAGAACACATGGAAGTTCGGAAGGCAACGCAATAACACTGGGCTTTACCGAGTCAAAAGACATTGTTCTGTGGGTCAAGGAAATTGTACAGCGTCTTGGAGATGTCAAAATTGTTCTTCACGGTGTTTCCATGGGTGCGGCTGCGGTTGTTCAGTCTTTGGTTCAAAAGAAGATGCGACCTTATGCAGCTAAAATTGTTTTGGCTGTGGCGGATTGTAGTTTTTCGTCGGCAAAAGAACAGATGTCCAATCAAGCCCGTGCCATGCTGGGAGACTCTTTGTTTCAGCGGATTGTGGCTGCGATAGTTCTTTGGGGAATGTCTTTGGTGAATTTTTTTGTTTGCGGATTTTTTATTGGGCAAAATTCACCTAAAAAAGCATTGAAAAAGAAAAAGACTTGTGCCACGGCACAAACACCGCTTCTTTTGTTTCATGGCAAAAAGGATGCCTTTGTGCCTGTTGGAATGGCTGTCTGTCTTGAAAAAGCTGCGGGGAAAACAGCGACTTTGCTTTTGGTGGACGAAGCTCCGCACATTGGAAGTTATTTCTATGCACCGAACTTATATATGAAAACCATATCGGATTTGATTGGTTTGCAATAATTTTTGTTAAAATAGCGTTAAAAAAACAAAACCGAGTCGCTAAAGGAGGAGGAAAAGGCGACCCGGTTCTATACGTTTTTGCTGCTTGCCTGTAATATATAGATAAAATGAAAATATGTCAATATGTCTTCGCATATGTTGCGTTTTTTCGCATGTCTTGCTAGGAAGGAGTGTTTTATGAAAAAATTCGGAATTATTGGGGCGATGGATGTGGAAGTTGCTTTGCTGAAAGAAGCAATGAAGGAAAGCTCTGTAGTCAAGGAATGCTCACTTGATTTTATAGAAGGTAGTCTTTGCGGCATCCCTGCCGTTGTTGTGAAAAGCGGAATCGGCAAGGTGAACGCCGCCATTTGTGCCCAGTTGTTGATAACAAAGTTTGGTGTAACCCATGTCATAAACACGGGAGCTGCGGGTGCTTTTGCTAGCGGTCTTGGGGTTTTGGACATAGTGATTTCCACGGAACTGGTTTACCATGATGTAGATGTCACCGCTTGGGGATATGAACCTTGTGCTGTTCCTGGAATGAGCGTTGCAATCAAGGCGGATTCGTACCTTGTTGAAGTGGCGGAAAACGCCTGCAAAAAAGCACTTCCAGAACGCAAATGTTTGTGTGCTCGCATTGCTAGCGGAGACCAATTTGTTGCCTCCAAGGAACAGAAGGACAAAATCAAAAGGCTTTGCAACCCGGCTTGTGTGGAAATGGAAGGAGCCGCCATTGGACATGTGTGTACGCAAAATGGAATCCCGTTTGTCGTGCTGCGCAGTATGTCCGACATGGCGGACGACAACGCAGGAAAAACAGCTGAGTTCAACGAAAAAAATGCCGGAGAAACCAGTGCCATCCTTGTTACGGCTATGCTTGAAAAATTAAAATAATTAAACAAAAAATACAGGAGAAAGAATGAACATCATTGAAAAAGGAAAAGAAACTCTAATCTCTGTTGTTCCAATTGTGGCAATTGTGCTTTTGTTAGGTTGCACGGTTGCACCCTTGGGCGGTGGAATGATTGGTGAATTCTTGTTTGGCAGCCTGCTGCTAATTATGGGGCTGACAGTCTTTTTGATGGGTGTTGACCTTGGTATTCTTCCGATAGGAGAAGCTGCCGGAGCGGCATTGGTAAAAAAACGCAACCTGCCTTTGTTGCTTGGGGTGGCGTTTGTGACCGGCTTTCTTGTGACAGCTGCTGAGCCAGACGTTCAAGTTCTGGCAGACCAAGTGAAAAGTGTAAGTCCAATGGTGAACAAGACTCATCTTGTGTTGATGATTTCGGCTGGAATAGGTTTGTTTATCACGTTGGGTCTTTTGAGAACGGTGCTCTCGTTGCCTCTTAACATAGTTCTTGTTGTGTCTTATGTCGTGGTTTTTGCAATGGCATATTTCACTCCTCCAGAATTCCTTGCGGTGGCCTTTGACTCTGGTGGTGCGACAACGGGACCTATGACCGTTCCTTTTATAATGGCGTTGGGTGTGGGTGTGGCCGCTGTCAGAAACCAGGACAACGACAGCTTCGGTCTTACAGGAATTGCTTCTGTAGGACCGATTGTGGCGGTTCTTCTTTATGGAATACTTTTTGGGCAAGGCGGTTCAACGGGAAATGCCATTGGAGAAACGGCTTCTTCAGATGCGTTGACAGGGCTTGCCGTCTTTTCGCACCTTTTGCCAGAAGTTTTAGAAGAAGTGACAAAAGCCTTGGTTCCTTTGGCTGCGTTGTTTTTTGTGTTCCAAGTTACTTTGGTGAAAATGCCGCCACGAAAAGTTGCCCAGATGGTCAAAGGTCTGGTTTACAGCTTTATTGGGCTGGTTTTGTTTCTTGTGGGGGTCAAAGGCGGCTTTATGCCAACGGGAACAAAACTAGGCGAAATGCTTGGCACATATGCCACCAGAACGACTTCTGTGGACTGGTACACAGTTCTTTTGGTTGGCGTGGGAGTTGTTTTGGGTGCCGTTGTCGTGTGTGCGGAACCTGCGGTTTGGGTTCTTACTGACCAAGTGGAGGAAGTTTCCGGCGGTACAGTAAAACGAAAACTGCTGCTTTCGGCATTGTCGTGCGGGGTGGCAGTTTCTATAGGGCTTTCCATGGTGCGTGTGATTGCCGGTTTTAGTATTTGGTGGTACCTGATTCCAGGTTATGCTTTGTCATTGATTCTGTCTTTCTTTTGTCCAAAATTGTTCACAGCGATTGCCTTTGATTCTGGAGGAGTTGCTTCTGGACCAATGACTTCCACGTTCATTCTTTCGTTCACGTTGGGAGCAGCAAAGGCCTGCGGAGGAAATCCTGTTATGGACGCTTTTGGCGTGATTGCATTGGTTGCCATGACACCTTTGATTGCAATCCAGATTGTGGGGTTGCTTTACAGCAGAAAAATCAAAAAAACAGGAGGTTCTGTATGATGGCATCTTTGCTTGTGTCCATTGTTCCCCACGACGAAGGGGAACGTGTTTCTGCCATATTGAAAAAAGCAGGAGCAATGGGCGGAACAATTCTTATGGGACGTGGAACAGCGGAAAATGCGTTTTTGTTGTTGTTGGGAATTGGCGACACGTCAAAGGACATAGTTTTTACCCTTGTGGAAACAGAGAAGAAACATGATTTGCTAACGGCTCTAAAAACGCAGGCAATGAATTTCAAAGCTCATTATGGAATCTGTTTTGCGATGGACGCACAACGTGATTTTTTGTCTTTTTCAAACTCAAGTCAAACTACGGAGAAAACACAAATGGAAGAAAAAACACATAAATTGATAACAGCGATATTGAACAAAGGCTTTGCTGACGACGCTATGGCGGCTGCAAGAAAAGCCGGGGCAGGCGGCGGAACTATAATCCATGCACGAGGAACAGCAAAAGAAGAAGATGTTTCTTTTCTTGGGATTACGCTGGTACCGGAAAAAGAAATGTTGATGATTCTTGTGGAAAATGGCAAGGCGCAAGCTGTTCTTGATTCCATTCGGACTTTGCCTTGTCTTGCCGAACCTGGAAGTGGAATTGTCTATTGTATGGACGTGGATAGTTTTACCGGCTTGGGTCGCACCCAAGAAGGAAAATAAAAAAATTGGTGGATTCCGATTTTTCTTGTGCTCCGCTTGCTTGCGACACGATAAACTTTGAGCTTGCCAAACTTTGCAAGGGAAATCCAAAGGCCTGTTCTTGCCTGGAGAAAATTCACGTGTTTGAATCCGTGGATTCAACAAACATATTGGCAAGGCAAGAAGTTCAAAAAGCTGGCAGGCTAAAGGATTCCTTTGGCAACTTGACAGAAGCTGCGCTGAATTTGAACGGTTCTGTCTTTATTACGGAACACCAAAGTGCGGGGCGGGGTAGATTGGGGCGGAGTTTTTATTCCCCGGCAGGAACAGGGCTTTACATAAGCCTTGTTTATGTTCCCAAAGCACAAATAGAAAACCCAGCCCTTGTCACGGCTTGTGCCGCTGTGGGCGTATGTCGGGGGTTGAAAGCCGCTTGCGGTGTAGAAGCCAAGATAAAATGGGTAAACGACTTGTTCTACAAAGGTAAAAAAATCTGCGGCATCCTTACGGAAGGCGTTTTGGGGGAAGAAACCAACCAGATTGAAGCAGCTGTTGTGGGAATTGGTGTGAACATATGCGAGTCCGTGGAAGGCTTTCCTTTGGAAATTGCCGGAACTGCAGGTAGTTTGTTCGGAAAGATGGCAGCACCTGTTGAACGTAATGTTTTTGCGGCAAATATTGTTTATGAAGTATTCAATGCCATGGATGCAACTTTTTCTGGGTCTTCCACCATTTTGGACGAATATCGAACGAAGTCATTGTTTGTGGCAGGACAACAATTGGTTGTTTTCCCTGTGGCAGGCAGCACGGAAAATTCCTACAAAGCATTTTTTAGTGGCATTGATAATCAAGCACGTCTTGTGGTTGCACTGCCAAATGGAAGTACTCGTTATTTGAACAGCGGAGAAGTTTCTGTTGTGCCTCGTTAGGTTTTGGTCTTTTGCACATTCCGTTGGTGCAATGGATTTTTTGTGGACAAAACCTTACTTTGACGTGGCAACCCAAACACCCTGCCACAAACCCATGTTTTCTGGTGGGTTGTCAATCAGTTCCTGGCATTTTTTTACGTAGTGTCCTGCAGCAGGGTCTGCGTCCTGCAATGCCATGAACAATTGTTTTGCACTGGTAAAATCCCCATCGTAGAAAAGATGTAACGCATTTGAGAATTTTTTAAGGTCGTGTTGTCGTCGGCTGTATTCAGCAGTGGACATTGGTTCGTAAACGGTGACGGCTTCTTTCTTGCCAACTACCGCCGCCCGTGCAAGTTCCCTGAACATAAGTTGAGTTCCGCTTTTTTCTGCTTCTTCTTTGGTCGCCGCGGAACACATGCAATAAGTTCCAAACTGTTTGTTCAAGCCTTCAAGACGAGCCGCAAGGTTTACGGAGTCTCCTAACATTGTGTAGTCAAAACGACTTCGGCTTCCCATGTTTCCTACAACAGCGTCCCCGGTGTTTAGCCCAATCCGCATATAAAAAGGCATTCCGCTGCGTTCTTCCAGTTCGGCCCGCATTTGTGATAGTTTTTCCTGGCACTTTACGGCGGCTTCTAATGCACGCTGGGCATGATTCGTTTGTTCCACTGGTGCGTTCCAAAAGGCTATGATTGCGTCGCCTTCGTATTTGTCAATAGTTCCGCCGCTTTCCAAAATTATGTCGGTCATTGCAGAAAGATAGTCGTTCAAAAGGGATGTTAGTTCCTCTGGGTTGAGTTTTTCTGAAATGCTGGTAAAACCTTGTACATCGGAAAAATAAATGCTGATTCTGCGGCGGCTTCCCCCCAAGCTAAGCCGTTCCGGGTGTGAGATTAAATCTTCTATTACGGCCGGGCTTAGGTACTGGCGGAAAGCCGACTTGAGGTAACGGCGTTGTTTGCCTTCTTGTCTTTGCGAAACTACCACCGCAGAACCAAAGCCAAGTACAAGGCAGGCCAAAGGTGGAACAACTGGAATTACAAAGCCCTGTGCAAACAAAACGTAGGCAAACAAAACCAAAATAACGCCGCTAAAAACAAAACAAGCACAAGCAGCGTAAACATTGAATTTACGCAGATGGAAAATTTCTGCAACGGAAACAGGCAACGCCCCAAGCAGAGCGCATAAAACCATTAGCAAAATGCCCGTGAATGTTCCGCTTGGTTTTAAAAAAGAATTCTGCAACGTGTTGTCAAGTTGCGTTATATGAACTCCCACGCCCGGATAAACTGCGGAAACAGGAGTTGTGCATATATCAAAAAGACCGGGTGCATAAAACCCAAAGAAAACATACATTCCTTCAAAAAGTTCCGGTTCAAGAATGGGAGGAATTCCTTGTTGAACGGCATAATAACTTTGCAGGATTTGCGCTGCATTGTAAGGAACATAGGAATCCAACGAGGACTGAAAACGCAAAAGGCGGCCTTCATTGGGTTCTGCCATGTAGTCCGGCAAATCTTCTCCGGCTGCCTGAAGAGGTGCAATGCCCAAAGAAGGAATGTAATAATCCCCATATTTTTTGTATGCAGAAGCCCTGCGGATTGTGTCGTCTGCGTCGGATGTGCCGGAAATGCTGCCAAGCACGGATGCTGTTTTTGCAATGCAATCCACAGGAAACAAAAGGGGCTCGTCGCCAAATTGTGCGTCTGTTGAATCGGAAAAAACAGGCAAAGAAACTCCGGCTTTCCAACCTTTTTGTGTTCCATGCTGCGAATCTATGTAAAGTGTTTGCACAACCTTTCCATATTCTTTGCAAGCCTGGGCAAAGGCCTGGTCGTCCTGCTCACCGTAAACAGACTGCTCCGTGAACATAACGTCAAAGGTGACACAAGCTGCGTCCGCCATGTCAAAAAACCTGACAATATCGCCGTATGCGCTGCGTGCCCAAGGCCATCCCCAGCCAAATTCTTTGTTTGCCCAGTCTATGCTTTCTTGGTCCAACAAAACAACAACGATTTCATCGCTAGGGCGAACAAAATTAGCTGTTTTTGACATTCTGCTGTCATAAAACATGTTTTCTGGCCGTTCAAAAACGCCGGCAATGTCAAGCACAAAAACTGCAACGCTTGCCACAACAGTTATTGCAATGGAACGAATCAAAAGTTTTCTTGTGTTTTCTTTTAGCATGAAAAATCCTTGATTTGCTTGGCTTTATATTGAGTCAAAACTTTCCATTGCCGCATCAAATCGTTTTTGTCGTATGTCGGGGATGGAAATCTCTTCATATTCCTTGAGTTCTTTTTTGACTTTGGACAAACGCTTTTCCGCAGAAGGGTGCGTCTTGGCGAATCCGCCGGAAGACTTGGGCTGCTTTTCTTGTAGTTGTGTAAGCATTTTTGTCATGGCCGCCGGGTTGTAGCCTGCCGAATCCATTATTTCCAAAGCCAGTGCGTCCGCTTCATATTCTTGCGACTGGGAATAACCTGTATTCACCATTGTTGAAACTATGCTGTTCACGGACTCGTCAAAACTTTCCACTACCTCGTTCATCTCTCCTTCGGAAAGCGCGTTCAATGCGGCACCTGCGGAAGCAAGGGCTGCGTCCGTCCAGCGGTCGCTTTTTATTGCCTTGACTCCGTGTTTTAGCTGGACATGGGCAATTTCATGGGCAACAACGGCGGCAAGAGCATCCTCGCTTTCTGCGCAGGAAACAAGTCCACGTGTTACAAAAATGTGTCCGCCGGAAGTGGCAAAAGCGTTTATCTGGTCGCTGTCTAAGATTGCAACGGAATAACCTTTGAACAATTCTTCCCGCCCGGAATTTATCACTAGAACTTGGCAAACTTTGTTGACGTACTCTGTAAGAACATTGTTTTCGTACACATCATACGAGCCAAGGATAGAAGCTGCAACCGAACGGCCAATGTAATATTCCTGTTCGGCAGAAATAGGGGCTGAGGCTTCCGCAACGGAAGAAGTTGCCTTTCCTGCAGAAGCAAGTACAGGATTGTCCGTTATTTCCCCAATGACAGAAGCCACGTCACCTACCGCTCCCATGACGGCACAAGAAAAAGACAAAATCGAAAGCAAACAAATTGACAAAACGCAAACAAAAAAATTCTTTTTAGTCATCTTATTCCTCCGCTCCAGAAAGTTTGCCTTCAACAACAAATTCAAACAATTCTTCTTTGTCAATCTCTTTGCTTTCTATGGAATCTAGCAAAGCATAAATGTCTTGGGTCGCTGGGGTTTTGTACAGGTTTTCCACTTCCGCAGAAAAACCTTTTCCTGCTAATGCCAACTCCTCTGTAGAAGCGGAAACACTGAAAAGACCGTCGTTTAGAATTTTTTTCTTTGTCAAACTGGACAAAGGAACCCATCCTTTTAAGGAGTTATCCACAGCGGAAACAATTTCAACCCATTTGCCTTTTTCTGCTAAAACTTTTACTTGCGCTCCGTAAGGAAGAACTCCGTTTTCAGAGGCAAAAAAGCCCGTCCCTGACTTTAAGGTAGCCTCTTGCACATTGACATACATTTTATCCCCAACTTTTGCCCAAACAAAAGTTCCTAACACAACAAGAAAAAATACCGCACAAATTTTTTTGTTCATAAAACGCCCTCTTTGTTTTGTTGTTTGATGTGCATTTATTATATCATGTTTTTTTGTTATAATCACCGTTATGAACATATTTGCTGAATTTTTACCAGATTTTATGCAGTTTTCCACGTTGGAAGCTGCAAATTTAATTTTGCTTTTGGGTTTGATTATGTTTTTGGGAGCAATCGGCGGTCGTCTTTTCCAAAAGCTACGCATTCCCCAAGTTGTAGGGTACATCGTCATAGGCGTTATAATCGGTCAATCTGGACTTCAGCTTTTAAGTGCAAACGTGATTTCCACGTTGGAACCTCTAAGCAGCGTTGCTCTTTCTTTAATCGGGTTTCTCATAGGGGCGGAACTAAAAACCAGCGTGATAAAAAAATACGGAAAACAATTTGTGGGCATTCTTCTTTTTGAAGCCGTCGTCCCCTTTTTTGTGGTGTCGTTTTTAGTGACTTTAGTTTCTTTTCTTGTTACAAAGGATTTTGCTACTTCACTTGCAATAGGACTGGTCCTTGGTTCAATATCCTCTGCGACAGCACCTGCCGCCACGACCGATGTTCTAAAGGAAAACCGAACAAGGGGTCCTTTGACGGTGACTGTTCTTGGTATTGTGGCCATGGACGACGCTGTGGCTCTTGTCCTTTATGCGGTGGCTTCTAGCGTTGCGGCAAACCTTTTGGGCGGCGGCGGTGAAAACTTTGGGATGCAGCTTTTGGAATTGCTGTATGAGATTGGTGGTTCCATTGCAGTGGGTTCTTTGGCAGGATTTTTGCTCAGCCGTTTTATCCGCAATGTAATGACGGACGAAGGTAGAATCCTTTCTTTTTCTTTGGGTGCGCTTTTTCTTTGTACGGGAATATGTTCCTTGCTGGCGCTGGACAACATTCTTGCGGCAATGTCCCTAGGTTTTTTCATGGTGAATTTTGCCCCAATAAAAACAAGGGGGACTTTTTCCCTTGTGGAAAAATTCACGCCGCCGATTTACGTCATGTTCTTTGTGCTTGTAGGGGCAAAGCTCAACATTTGGAATGTAACAGCCTTTGTTGGTGTTTTGGCTTTCCTTTACATTTTGTGCCGCACATTGGGAAAATCCATTGGAGCAAGGCTTGGTGCAAAACTTACCAAGGCACCGGAAACCGTACGCAAATATTTGCCTTTTTGTCTTTTAAGCCAAGCCGGTGTGGCCATCGGACTTTCCATTGCGGCCGGCCAGGATTTTGCAGAATCCATTGGGCCTACCATAATGCTTATAGTCACCGCCACAACCTTTGTAGTTCAATTGCTTGGTCCCGTCTGCGTTAAATACGGCGTGGAAAAAGCCGGTGAGTGCGGACTTGACATAACGGAAGAGGACTTGATGAAAAACAGCCGTGTGTGCGATATAACTTGGGCGGACAACAAAATCTGCCGCACGGACTCCCCAGCAATCGTGACGGAAACAGAAACATTGCGTTCGATAATATCTTCTTTTAGTCGCAACGAAAATTTAAATTATGCCGTTAAGAACGCCCACGGGGAGCTTACAGGTATAATCACACTGGAGCACTTGAAAGAAGCCTTGCTTGTAAGCGACCTTTCGGAAAGTCTTATGGCTTATGACATAATGCAGAACATTTCCGTGACTTGCACGCCGGAAACATCTGTTCCAGAAGTGTATAAACTTTTTAGCGACAACGGAATAGAATCCGTTCCAATTGTGGACAAGAACGGGAACGCTTGCGGCGTGGCGGAAAAATACACGCTGGATCATTATTTGCACGCAAAAGTTATGGAATTGCACCAAAAGGCCGAGTCGCTGGGGTAAAGCCAGTTATTTTCCCAGGCAAAACTTGCTGAAAACTGTGTCCAAGATGTCTTCCGGTGTAATGCTGCCGGTTATCTCTCCTAGGGAATCTATTGCATCCTCTATGTCTTGGACAACAGCGTCAAGCGTATATCCTTGTGTCGCCACGGCAAGTCCGTGTTCCACTGATTCCAACGCATTATGGGCGCATTGTTTTTGTCTTGCAGAACCAAGTCCCGGCAGGTTTCTGTCTGTTGCAGAAGCTAAATTTAAAGTTTTGCAAACACTTTTTACAAGGGTTTCTACTCCTTCGCCCGTTTTTGCACTAAGTAGAACGGAATCTGCCAAAGGGATTTTTTTCTTTTGGATTGCCTCTTTTGTTTTTTGGATAGATTCTTGTGCAATGTCGCATTTGTTGAACACAAGAACAACCGGGTGTTTTGCTTTTTGCAGGAATTCAACATCTTCTTCTGTCAATCCTACAGAAGAGTCCACAACATAAATCATCAAATCTGCGTCTTCTGTCAAATCCAAAGTCCGCCTAAGGCCATGTTGTTCTATAACGTCGTCTGTTTGCCGTAATCCGGCTGTGTCAAAAAGGCGTGCAGGAATTCCTTCAAAAGAAAGCCAGCTTTCAATCCAATCTCTGGTTGTTCCGTGTATGTCGGATACAATGGCCCTGTCTTCTTTTAGCAACGTGTTGAACAGGCTGGATTTCCCAGCATTGGTACGTCCGCAAAGGATTATCCGTGCACCGTCTTGATAAAGTTTCTCGCTGGTCCATGAGTCGCACAAGGCCGACAAATCCTGCTTGACGGAACGCAGTTCAGTGTCATCAAAAGCGTCCGCTATTGTTTCTTCATCCTCCGGGTATTCAATTTCAGCTTCCAAAGAAGCCAAGACCGCTACCAAATCCGCTTTCAGAGAATCAATGCGTTCGTAAAGGTTGCCCGCAAGGCGACCTGCCGCTCTGGTTGCGGATTCATTTGTTTTTGCGCTGATGATTTCTTGAACCGCTTCTGCCTGCGTTAAATCAGACTTGCCGTTTATAAAAGAACGAAAAGTAAATTCTCCCGGGTTTGCAGGACGGAATCCAATTGTCGTTAAAAGCCTGAAAATCTCCGTCACCACGGCAGGTCCACCGTGGCAACTTATTTCCACCATGTCTTCTCCTGTAAAACTACGGGGAGAACGGAACACGCTGACAAGAACTTCGTCTATTTTTTTGGCAGGGTTTGAAGATGAGTCCACAATCCAGCCATAAACAATTGTATTTCCTTGGGCGTTAAGCAAAATTGTTGGACGAGAAAACGCCTTGGCCAAAAGTTCTATGCAGTTTTTCCCGCTGCAACGCACTATTCCAAGGGCGGCCGGAGCAAGGGCTGTTGCAATGGCGGCGATGGGTTCTTCCGGTGTGTAAACGGTGTTGTTCATTGATTAATCTTCCTTGCTGCGTGTAGAACAAGCCGCCAAGTTCATGCGGACAAACAACATGGGCGCAATGCAGGAGGCTGCAATTCCTGTGGCGCAATAACGTATGAATCTGCACAAGGAATACAGTTCGCTTTGCTCCGTTCCCCAGCCAACAAAAGAGAAAAGCATTTTCAAAAGGGCGTAGACAAGTGCGACAACAGCCAAGCCCAAAACAAGACGCAGGGTTTTTCTTGTGAATGTGCCGGAAGATGCGTCGAACCCGTTTTTCTCGTTCATAAAAATGTTGCCGCCCACAAAGCCAAACAAAAGTCCGCTCATAGAGGTGTCGTTGTCGCAGAAGTAATTCAAAACAAGGCAAACAAAAGCGAGAATCAATATTTTCAATGATTTGCGCAAAGGTGCAAGTTTTTTTTCTACGTCGTCCCAAAAAAGCAATGTCCCGGTTGCCGTCAAAAATCCTATTGTAAGCCCCAAAAGCACGTCGGTGGGGTAATGAACGCCAAGATATATTCTGCTGAACCCAATCAAAAGGGGTACAAGAGTCGCAAGAAGAATCCTTGTTGCACGGTTGATTATAGTCTTGCCACGAACAAAAACAGAAGATGCCACAGGATAAAAACTGGCAGAACCCTGGGAATGGCCGGAAGGTGTTGAAAACCCGGATTCCTCCACGACAAAAACGGAAGGGTCGCGTACAAACGGGCGTGGAACTTGTAATGTCTGTTTTATGGCTGAATTCAAAGCACCACTAAAAATTATGACAGTTCCCAGCTTAAACCCTTTGCGACTGTCTATGCACCAAAACATTAATGCAACGACAATCAAATAAAAAATTGGGTCGCCGAAAAAAGAAACGCCTTCCATAAAGGCGGTCATAAATGGGGACTTGATTTTTTGCACAGCCGCAATGACAGAAAGCCCCCACTCGTAGATTTCTTCGGACATCATTGCAGGTTCTCCGCCTGAGCTTGGTCTGAAAGCGGTTTTTGCTCCATTTGTCTTGCAGAAAATTCCCCGGTCAACGCAGGCTTGCGGAACTTCATATCTGCCTCTGCTGCGTTCCAAGGGTAGGGCGTGTCGTCTGCTATGTCTGGTCGTATGTCGTCGTAGCGACCGATGTTGTTCCAGTACATGTAACCGTGGTTTGCGGCATCTCTTATGCCAAAAATCTGCCGCTGGACATAATTTGCGTCGTAGTAGCGTTTGTCGTAGGAAACCCCAAGATAGAATGCCTGTGCCCAAGGGCGAATCACGCTGCGGTTGCGTGCGATAATCGAATTGCGGTAAGTGCCGTAATAATAGATTCTGTAGGGGCGTTCCGCCGCCGGAGCGTGCGCCATGTCGCTTTGTCCAAAATGGCTTGGGTAGAACATGGGGCAAATCACATCGACGTATTCAGAAAGAAGTTCCACGTCCTGCCCTGTCCGTGTTCCGCTGCGATACCAACCGTTGGCCCCGTAAATGTCTATTCCGATTGGAGCGTCAATGTTTTTTCTGGCATAGGAAAGGAATGAAATAAGGGCGCTTTCTTTGTCCATTCCTTTGTCCTTCCAACGGTAAGAGGCACGCCACAAATTAGTTCCGTCTGTGGGAAAACGAATGTAGTCAAATTGGATTTCGTCAAAGCCCCGGGCAACCAGTTCTTTGGCAATGGCAACATTGTACTCCCAAACTTCATGGCAGTACGGGTCCACCCAATGTTCGTCATAGTAAAGAGTTTCCGTTCCTGTCACGTTGCCTTGCTCGTCTTTGACTTCTTGGCTGCCTTTTATGCCAATCCATTGTTTGTTGCTGGAACTGTTCCACACAGCATATTTTCCCTTGTTGTAACTTGCAAGGTGCTTGTCTTTAAAAACCACAATCCGTGCAATCAGATAGATGTCTTCTGCTTTGAATCTTTCCACAAAGGAATCCAAATCCACGGCATAACGGCTTACAAAACCTTTTTCCGCCACCAAAGGGTCTTTTGTGTCGTAGCGTAAAAGACCGTAATCGTCTTTCATGTCTATTACAATGCTGTTCAGGTTGTTTTGTTTTACCAGCGACAAAATTTCTTTTTGTCCAGATTCTTTGCGTCCCATGTTAGCAGGAACATACAATGCCTTAACATTGTTCAACTTTTCTGAAGCATACTCGCTGTAGATTTTGTGGGGCTTCAACATCCAAAGTTCGTTTAAAATCAGTCCTGTTTCAAAACCGCTGAGGTTGCGCGGAATATATGCGGAATAGACAGGTTCCGGAACGTTTGCCAAACTGCGTTGCCACAGGTTGTATTCAGAAGGAAGCCCAATGTTTTCCCCGGAGGTAAGGTTTACCAAAGAAATTCCACCAGGCTTTGTGTAAAGAAGGTTGGTTCCTGTCCAAAAAAGTCCGTCTATTGTGTCGGCAGGTTCTTGTCCGTGGTAGATTCTTTCGCCTTTTTTTTCTTCCCAGTTCAAACGGAATATGTTCGGCAAAAATGTCTGCGAAACATAAATTTCTGTGTTAGGCAAACCATCTGCTCCCGTGCGGGTAACCGCAACAATGTCGGAAAGTTCGTCGGGAGATGTGTATGTCGGCATCATGTCAAAGCCTTTTGTTATGTCCGTCCATTGCGCTTTTTGCTTGTCGGGCTGAATGTAGGAAAGCCCGTAGATTGGGTGTGAAAGAAAAACCGTAAGTTCTGTTTTAAGGCTGCCGTCTGCGTTTGTTTTGCCTGGAACTGCCATGTCTGCTACGGCAACCGCTTTTGCTCCGGCCGTTTGGGCACAAAAGCCAAGGTCTTCCCA
>JAZSMM010000332.1:0-3580 GCA_045535895.1 Treponema sp. | reverse complement strand
CCTGTCGAAACCGGTGCACCCCCTTGGCGGAAAAATGCGTCCTTGTTTTATAGTGAATATACGAAAAAAATCAGCGCAAGTCAAGTTGACGGCTGACAAAACGGACAAAACAATCTACATTCTTAAAACAAAGCCAAGGTTGTAATCATAATCGCAATTCATTTTGCATAATTGACATTGGCTTTGTTTTATCTTATTATTTATACATAATCAGTTATATGCTAAAACTGGAGGATAGTTATGGCAGGAGCAAGTAAAAACTCTCGTGTAGGTTCCACAACACACAAGTTTTTTTGTGAATGTGGCGGAGAGGTTGTGATGAAAACATTGTTTGAAAACGGCAAACTTAAGAATGTTGCAGAATGCACACAATGCAAACGTGTTGAACGCAGACCAAAAGATTTCAAATAAAATATCACAATTTAAAAGAGGACTGTCTTTTCTGAGGTTTGAAAGAACTTCCAAGACAGTCCTTTTTTTATGCCCACCTAACCTACTAAGTTTTTTCCAAAGATCGCCACTCGTCAAGCTGCGACTGAATAAGTTGTTTTCCTTCCTCCAAAATATGGAGTTGTTCCTGTTTTGAAGTGGGGCTTGGATAAATTTTAAGTATTTTCACACGGTAAACCCCGTCTTTCAAGTATCTAGCAATTCCATCCAAGGTTGAAATTTTGTAGCCACCGTCAAGAGCACAGACAACCACCGGGATTTTTGCCTTGTCTGATATTCGTCTAAATCCGGCGGCATAAAAAGTTCCCAGCGTTCCGTCGCGGCTTCTTGTTCCTTCCGGAAAAATAATAGGTATCTGGTTGCGCTCCATGATTCTTTCCGCAAAAGAATCAAGTGTCTTCATGGCAATGGAGGGACTCCCCCTTCTTGGAATAACTGCATGTTCATGGACTCGCAACATTTCGGAAATCATAGGTACATGTCGTCCAAGCTCTTCCTTGGCAACAAACCTAACGCTTTTGTCAGAAAAAAATTTCATATATAGAGGTATGTCCAGAAGACTTTGATGATTCGACATTACCAAAAACTGTTCTGGTAAATCTTCTTTTAAATTTTTGTAGCCCTGAAATTTGAAATTTTTATATGTCGAAAGTATGGCGAGAAGCCTTGGCGCACAAACCCGCACAACATAGTCCGAAACTTTTACACATAGTTTTTTTGAAATTGGATAAGTCAGAATCGCAAGCAATGCCGGAAATCCAATAGCAACAATATAGCAGCCTACAGTTATTATGTTTCCCATGGGATTCATTCTATACATTTTAGAGGGAAACCGCAAGTACGTTATCAAAACAAGAAGCGTTCAACTGAATCGCATATGTCTTTCAACGGGGCAACAACATGCTTACATTCTGGTATGCTATCAATAAATATACGTCCGTAGCGTTTCTCTATAATTCTACGATCCAAAACAACGACAACTCCTCTGTCAGAGGAATGGCGAATCAATCTTCCGAGTCCCTGCCTGAATTTTATCACTGCTTCCGGAACACTCAACTCCATAAAACCGCTTCCTCCTCTTTCTTCTATGGCTTGAGATCTGGCGGCAAATACAGGGTCCGTGGGCACACTGAACGGCAGCTTTACAATTATGACTTGAGAAAGGGAATCGCCTGGAACATCCACGCCTTCCCAAAAAGAGTCTGTGGCGAAAAGGACGCTTTGACTGTCGTTGCGAAATCTTTCCAAAAGACGAAACCTGTCATCGTCGCCCTGCTTAAACAGTGATATTCCCGTTCCCGAAATCCTAGAACGAACCGCTTCCGTGGCGGATTTAAGTGATTCATAGGAAGTGAAAAGTGCAAGCGTCCGTCCTGCAGCAGAAAGAACCAGTCGCCAAAGAGCATCTTCGACATACGGCTGAAAATCAGATTTATCTGGCAAAGGAGCATCACTTGGAACAGCAAAAAGCATATTCTTGTGGTAAGGGAAAGGCGAAGAGAATACGCCCTTTTCAAGCCTTTCCTCCTCAATGAATTTTCCGCCAGTTCTGTTTAACCAGAAATCAAAGGTTCTTCCTGTTCTTAATGTCGCAGAAGTGCACACAACGCTTCTCATTTGCTCAAACACACCAGCATTCATTTTGTAGGACACGTCCAAAGGTGACTGGACAAACCTACAATAAAATTTTTCTCCCACGGGAGAACGTGAAGACATACGATTTTTTTCTATAAAAAAAATCGTATCTGGATGTTCATCCCACTCAGTGAATCTCTTGCAGAAAGATGCAACTGCTTCAAGACGACGAAGAATTGTCTTTGCTTCCCATACGGGCTGAGTTTCCTTGTTGTCATCACTTATTGCCTCTATCAACTCTCTGAACAAACCCGTGCATGTCAAAATTTTTGAACCCAGTTCAGTAAAGGTATTGCACGTATCCTTGAGTACAATCGAAGTTTCTGCAGACAAGCGAATGGTCGACTGCATGTCCAGCAAGGCAAGGGCCTTTTCATCCAGTTCCTGCATGGTCTGACCTACCGCTTCTATTGAAACGATTATTTCAGCGGAATTGTCCTGCGACACAGACAGGGCAACAAGAGTAAACAAAAGTCCAGCCATCGCACCGTTTTTTCTTGTCCTATACAAAGCCCTTAGCTGCTTGTATATTTTGAACTTTGTTAAATCCTCGGAAAAAAAACTAGTAGCAGCGCTTTCTATGCCGTGCGCTTCATCAAAAATAATTCTCTTGTATGGTGGCAATACTGCCGTGTCTTCATAACCAACCCCAGAAAGCCTTGTTTCGATGTCCGCGAACAATAAATGGTGGTTGACCACAAGAATTTTTGCGTCTGCGGCTTGTTTCCTAACTTTCATAACAAAACATTTGTCATGGTATTGGCAGTGCATCCCCATGCAAGCGTCTGATTCTGAACAGATGTTGCGCCATATGTTTTCAGAAGGAACAAAAGACAATTCGGAACGACTTCCCGTCCCAGAAGTTTTTACCCACTGCGAAATCCTGTCCAGGACATCGTTGTCTTCGGCAAACAAATCGGGTTCTGCCAATTGATTGTTCAAACGTCGTAAGCAAACATAGTTTTGTCTCCCCTTGAGCAAAAGGAATTTGACATTCTTACCAACCAAATCAAGAGCAGCCGGTATGTCCTTTTCCGCCAATTGTTGCTGAAGGTTTATTGTTCCAGTAGAAATAACAACTCTCTCGTTGTTTGCCGCCGTCCACAAAATCGTTGGAACAAGATAGGCGTATGACTTCCCTACACCCGTACCGGCTTCAAAAATTCCGACAAAATCTTTGTTGAAAACATCACATATTTTTGCCAACAAATCCAACTGGGAAGGTCTTTCTTCATAGTTCTGCGACTTTAAAGCCAACGGACCTTCAGCGGACAAATACAGACAAGCATTCTCTGAATCTATTTTTTCAAGGACAACTGGCTTTATAGGTTCAACAACCACATAAATTGCTGAAACGTCATTGTTGACTATATAAAATCCTTGGGCGCACTCGGCTGCATGAGAAGCAACAGCCAAATCCGCCTCGGAAGGAACAAGATGCCCTGAAGGATGATTGTGGATAAGCACATCACATTGCCTAGCTAATTCAAACTGG
>JAZSMM010000138.1:0-2407 GCA_045535895.1 Treponema sp. | reverse complement strand
TAGAATTGATGAGGAAACGAAGTTGAAAATAGAAAAAGTCATGGGAAATTTAAAAGCCTTATTTGAAAGCACAGACGAGTACCAAAAGGCACTTGCTCAGTTTGAAAATCAGTGGAAAGAATTCGGGTAATCAAAGTTTTTGAGGGTTTGCCAAACTTTTTGAGGGTCTTTCGTGAGGGTTTGCCTGATTTTCAACGTAAGTTGATGAGGGTTCTTCGTGAGGGGCTGGTTTGAGGGGCATTTATGAGGGGCTGACGTCGAGTAGACGCCAGCCCTTATCTAATGGGCAAATTTATGCTTAGGATTCATCATCCGGGATATCAATTCCGGCATCTTTGAGCAGGGCTTCTAAGGTATCAATTCTTTTATAAAGTCTTTGGATTTCAATCCAGTTTCCGTGGCATAGGGTATCAGCTTCTTCAAGTTCATGTTTTGTGAGTTGGTAATCTATCCATTTCAGACAGGTGTGATTTTTGCTAAAAGCACAGTAGTTTTCCATGCGTAATCCTCCTAAAAGTTCATGTTTATTAGTTGTCATCATCTTCTAAATACAAAACAGGGGTGTAATTCGTCACACCGTTCAGTACCGGTGCCTGTCTGGCGGAATACAGAAAGCGGTTGCGAAAATGTTCAAAGTTCCGGTAACCTCTGCCGGAGCGTTTTAAATCCTTAACCTTGCGGTTAATAGATTCGATGGGACCATTGGAAAGTCTGCTTTCATACACCTTTCCGGAACCATGCTTTTCTACCATGACAAAAGAGTTAATGATGTAGTCTTTGTAAGTGACAAGGAGATTGGCGAAGTCCCTGAAAATTTCGTGCTCCGATTCCTGATATGTGAGAATCAGTTCATCCAGTTCCTTGCGGGCTTCCATTGGTTTCCCAGCATTACGGGTATTGAATTGTATATAAAGTTCTTTTAAATCCCGGAAATCCTTAAGGTTCGGGTCGATGCGAAACAATGCATCTTCGTAATCATACGTATTCATTAAGCAATGGAAGTGGGAATCCATCTTCGGGTCGGAGTGGTACTTAATGTTTGACTGGTTAGAAAGAATCAGCCAGCGGTATTTTTGAAGAAGATATACTTCATTGGAAGGTGGAAGCGAGATGGGACGCTGTGCTTCGTAAGAAAGCTTTTCTTCCTGTTCCCGGTCACGTTGCCGGAACTTTTTTAAAAGCTGCCGTATGTAGTTATCAATCATGCGGATAATCCACTGGATGACATGAAAGGAATCCACAACAGAAACTGCATTGGGAAAGTACTTGTCTACATAAGAAATGTACTGGTTGTACATATCTGAAATAAGGTACTTAACTGCATTTCTCTCTTCCACAGGAAGAGATGTAAAGTAAGGTTCCGTCACGTTGGCACGACGGCTGCGTAGTAAATCAACAGGGTCACCCGTATGGAAGTCCTGAATGATTAATGCATACTTGCAGTGTTCGTCCATATCTAAAAACACCTCGTCAATACAAATGGCATCTGTAAGAGGTAACCGATCCATCTTTACATAACGGTCAAAGACTTCATGTGCATGGGTGTCAGAAACATGAAAACGGCTGGCGATGGAAGCGGAAGTTTCCATCAGGTCACGGTAAGCGAAAACAATGAGCATGTCTGTAGCATTGGTGGTGCGTCTGCGTTTGTTGACGAATCTAAACGTATCGCTGATATCGTAGTTGCACTCGGGATTTGTACACTTCCAACGGCGTTGTTTGAGGAGCAGGACAAGCTCGTAATTATCCTGTAGGATAGGATGCTTGATTTTTCGAGTTTTCACACCTTTGGAATGCATTCTGAAACTACACGATGGACAATAGTGCGCACAAGGTTTGGTTTCAAGTGTCAGGATTTTTGTTGTACCTTGAACTGAAATGTCAGAAATAAAAATATCAGAGTCTTCAAGGTTTAGCAATTCTGTGATACTATTCATGTGTATCCTCCTTTTTTGGTTTATTGTTGCAGATTTATCATAGGAAAAGGAGGAGGGAAGGACAAGATAAATCCTTCTCAAAAGGAAACCAGGGAAGTCTATCCGACCGCCCTGGTTTTTCTAATAAATGTTCAGTTTTTCATTAAACCCTCATGAGTAACCCTCAAACCAGCCCCTCACGAAGAACCCTCATAATAAACCCTCACGAAGAACCCTCAAAGAGTCAGCCCCTCAAAAACTTTGATTACCCTTTTTATTAAATTTTTTTATAAAAATTTTCCAACCTTTTTGAGACAGGGGACACTATATATATAGAATCGTGTTGATATCCTTATTTTTAGGAGGAAAAGAACACGGAATTCATAGCAAGGAGAACAGCATGGATAAAGCATTTGCAGATGAAATGATAGGTAAATATCAAAAGAAGTTCTTTGGATTTGCGCTCAATAAATGCAGTAGTTTCATTGAAG
>JAZSMM010000313.1:0-7188 GCA_045535895.1 Treponema sp. | reverse complement strand
AGATAAACTATGAATTCATCTCCGCCGGCTCTGATTAATATGTCGTCTTTCCTAAAATGGCTTTTGAGGGTTTGGGCTATTCCATTTATGGCTTTGTCCCCGTAGATATGTCCAAGATTGTCGTTTATGGCCTTCAAGTCGTCCAAGTCAAGGATAATTAGAATGCCCTCCGTGTTTGTTGAAGAGGACAATGTTTTTCGCAATATGGATTCCCCGACGTCTTTTCGCAAAAGACCTGTCATTGTGTCATAGTCGGCTCTCTTCTTAAGGTCGTGTTCTTTTGTTATGTCTTTTATTATCGTGAAGGACTTTACATGACCGTTGAACGGTTCTTCTATGAGTTCTGTTTTAAAATTTATCCAATGAGTTGAATTGTCGCTAAATTGGACTTTCCATTGGGTGTTTAGCTGCTTCTGCCCTTGTCGGAACAAATCCATAAGGTTTTCACAGGAAAAGAAATCCTTTGCCTCCTGCAGTTTTTCAAAAGCGAATTTGCTGCCAAGGAATTTGTCAACAAAATTGGAATGGGAGTATTGGGCGTGTTCATCTTGTGGCCATGTCATCTTGCCGGAGAATTTTTCAATCTTGTCGCAGACAAGGCAGCTTTCTATGAACAAGAGCTGGTTCTCCATATTGTTTGACAAAGATTGTATGTGCCGCAGGTAAACCATTTCGTGTTCATGCTGTTCGGTTATGTCTTCCACAGAAATCAACGCCGTGGCAGGTTTTTCCCCCTCGAATATCGTTGAGTATTTGAAGTGGTACCATTTTGCCTGTCCATCCTTCATTTTTATGTGGATGTTCATTTGTCCGACAGGAACGCCGCCATGGATGTCTTTAAAGAATTTCTTGGTGCTTTCCACGCATTCCGGCATTACATAAGCGTTGTGTTCCACGGAGTTTTCAGAATAAACGCCTTGGTAAAGGTGGAACAGGACATCCTTTTCTTTGTTCTCCTGGTTCCAAGGCCGGGTTATTCCTGCGGCAATGTCGTATTCGTACAGAATGCGATTGGAATGTTGGGAAACCATGTTGAATATCTGTTGGTTTTTGTTAAGCAAATCCTCCATATTGGAACGAACCTGCTCCATAAGAAGATGTTCTTGTGTCGTGTCTGTCAAAAAATGTATGTGGCCTGTGTCTCCGTTTTTGTCTTTGAAGTACACCGCATGGTTGTTGACCCATGTTATTTCCCCTCGGTCGGTTTCTATGCGGTATTCTGTGGTGAAGTTTTTGCTCCCTTGTTTTTGTGCTTGTTCATGTGCTTGCTGTACTATGTTTTTGTCTTTTTTCATGGTACGAAAGCAGGTCGCCATAGCAAGATCCTTTGGTTGGCAGTCCAGTCTTTCTGCAAGTTTTCCAACGCTGTAGGGTGAAGCCCTTCCATCGTCGTAGTTTACGAAAATCAAGCCGGGGAAGGATTGGCTGCACAAACTTGTGTAATACAGCCAGCCTTCCAGTTTTTCGGTGGAATCGGCAAGGGCTCGTTTAAGCAGATCCTCCTGTGTCTTTTGAAAGTCCACGTTGCGAGAGACGGTGTAGGTGAGGATGTCGTCGTTGTGTGCGTTTTCAAGTTGGACTGAAGTGGTCTCAATCCAGTGCCATTCCCCTTCGTCGTTGCGTCTTTTGTAGGTAAGCTGAAAGCGTTTTTTTCCTCGATTAATTTCCTGCAGTTGGTTTTCCCTGAAAAACTGCTTCTTGAACGCTTCCCTGTCGTCCTCTGCGATGTCGCAAATGCGAGATTCCAGCAGTTTGTCCAAGGAAATGTTTTTTGGAGTGTCGACTACAGTTTGAATGATGTTGCACGTCCCGTTCGTAAGGTTTGCCGAAAGAATCTCCGGGAATACAAGCTGGGCGATTTGGATTAACCCCGTGCGCTCCAGTTCCTTTTTCGTGTTCCACTCGTATTCGTTGGTTATGTCCATTTGGGAGATGATTGCGCCTTGGGCTTGTCCTTTTTTGTCCGCTATGCCGATAGCCTCTATAAAAATCCGCCGCTTTATTTGGCGTTCCGGAACGTCCACCCAAACGTCCACGGAGCATTGTTTTTCGCCTTTGTCAATCAAATCAAAGAAATTGTACCAATCTTCTTGGCTTTGCGTAGCGATGTAACCGTTTTTTACGCACCATTCGGGCATGTTGGCAATGGTCTTGGGGATGTTTACCTGCTCGTCAAACCCTGACATCACTGTGAGCTGTCTTCCCTTTATGGAATATTGGCCGAAACTGCGTCCCGTCATCTTCATTCCGGCTTGATGCATCATTTGTATTTTTTGGGAAAGCACGTTCTCCTCTTCTTCCCCAGACACGTCCGTGATTTGTCCGTGTATGTTGGTCGTCCCGTCGCTGCCGTACGAAAGCGACAACGTGCCTTTGATGTATTGATTTCTTTTGTCGCAGGGGTCTTTGCGAATGCAGATGAACGAACCTGTCCTTGATTTTGATATTACGTCCTGGAGTAACTCCTCTACTTTTTTTTCCTGCGTGTTAAAGGAAGTCCTGACGGAAAGCGACAATAATTTTTCCAAAAAATCCTTGGAGTCGCATTGCAGTACTTTCAGACACTCTTTGCTGGCGAATATGCATTGCCAAGAACCGTCGAATTTGAGGTGGAACAGACCTGTCACAAGGGAAAATTCTTGAGAAAACCATTTTTCTATATAGGAATTGTCAAAAGGTGTTGTGTTTTTTTCGACCTTGCTTCCCATATAAAATCCTCTTCCAAACAAAAAAAGACTGTCCGTTGAGAAGCCTTGTTACTTCTAGGACAGTCTTCTACAGCGGATGATGGGAGTCGAACCCACGTCATCAGCTTGGAAGGCTGAGATAATAGCCGTTATATGACATCCGCAAATCTTTATAATTTATATTATTTTTTTTTGATTGTGTCAAGTTGTGCAAGAAAAAAAATTTGCATTCGCAAAAAAAAACAATATTTTTTAAAACATGAAGACAAAGATTTTCAAGATTTGTGTTGTGTCTGCGGTGTTGCTTTCCTCTGCCGCAGTGTTTGCCGTGGATTATCGGAATGTGTTGTGGGATGATTTTTTTGTCTTGCGTGACGGCGTTTACAACAACGCTGTAGACGAGCAAGACCTTGCGATCCTATACGAGAAGGCTGTGGACTCCGCTAACAAGAATTTTTCCAAGGACCAGCTTTCAGTCGCCTTGTCCAGATGCGACTATATGATCGGGCGTTTTTATTCATACGCAGGCAACAAAGAAGAAGCCGAAAAGTGCTTTGACAGCGGAGCGCAACTTGCACAAAAAGCCATGAAGGAAAAAGCAAGTTCCGTCGCCGCATTGATGTATAGCGAGAACATCTCCCAAAACTGCTCGATAAAAAATTTTTCATACGTCCTCAAAAACGGCAGGAAGGTCGGTTCCTTCGCTCAAAAGGCACTTGAAATGGATCCTGTGTGCGGCGCGGCAATGTATATATTGTATGCGCAATACATATACGCCCCGTCGCCGTTCAACAACCTTGACAAGGGAATATCCGAAATGAAAGCGGTTTTGGCAAATCCGGATGTGGTGCTGCAAAAAGACGACGTTTTCAACTTGGAAAGTTCAATCGGCTATGCCTATATCCAGCTTGACAACACGGCGGAAGCCAAGACTTGGTTGGACAAGGCTTTGGAGATTTATCCTGAAAATTTGTACGTAAAATCCTTGGTAAGCGACCTTGGCAGGAAATAAGGGAGTTTTTCATGGATGACATAATGATTTTTTATGCGTACATTGCATCGGGGGTGGGTGGATTCTTTCTTGTTTTCAGTTTGCTGAATATTATCTGGCTTGCATTGTACACAAAAAAGCCTTCTGTCTTTGATGCCGGTCATGTCACAGTTTGTGTTCCCGCCCGCAACGAAGAAAAAAACATTGAAAACTGTGTGCGCTCCCTTATGAACCAATCCTACAAAGACTATGATGTGGTTGTCCTTGACGACAACTCCACGGATTCCACACCGGTCATACTAGACGAACTTTATAAAGAATTCCCCGGAAAGCTGCGTGTTATGAACGGTCGTCCTTTGCCTTCTGGTTGGACGGGCAAAATTTTTGCCATGCATCAACTTGTGCAGGAAGCAAAAGGAAACTACCTTTTGTTCACTGACGCGGACACTGTACACGATATGGATTCGATTGCTTTTGCCGTGACCAACATGGAAAGGCACAAGTCGGACATGCTCTCCGGCTACATAAAGCAAAGAATGCTAACTTTTGGCGAACAAACCACCGTGCCTCTTATGTACATGCTTACAGGTTTTGTCCTGCCTTTGTTCCTCAACAGGATTTCTTCTTTCCCCGCTGCTTCCGTGGCAATAGGACAGTACATTATGATTCGCCGTGATGTTTTTGAAGCGGTGGGAGGATACAAGTCCATGCGGGGGATGATAAGCGAGGACGTGTTTTTGGCAAGGCTCGTAAAAAGCCATGGATACAAAACGATTTTTGTTGATTGCAAAAAAGCCGCCTCATGCCGAATGTATGCGTCATACCAGGAAGGGGTGCATGGAATTATGAAGAACATTTTTTCCTTTATGTCAAACAAGACTTTTCTTCTTCTTGCATCGGTGTTGGCTGTGGTTTTGTTTTTGTTACTGCCTTTCCCCTTGTTCTTTATTTCTGTCTTCCACGACTATGTTGAGGGCTTTGGGCAGACGTTGTTTTCGTCCTTGCTGGGGTTAAACGTGGGCATGATGTTTTTGACGTGGGTTTTTGTCTCGTTGTCTCAAAAACTTCCTTTTGCGACACCTTTCTTATATCCATTGCTTTTTGGCAATTTGGTTTATATGGCCATGTTGTCATACAACCATTCCGTTTCAGGGGAAGGTTTTGTATGGAAGGGGAGGGTTGTCCATTGAGGTACAAGCGTGGCGACCCCTTGGTCTCTGACAACAGGTGGTTCAACTCCGCCTCTTTTTTGACCTTTTATTCATTGATTGGCATAGCCGGAACATTGTTGTTTGGAATGAACCGCTACAGAATCCACCACCGCCACCGCCTCAAAGGACTTGAGCGTGCAGTGACCGTTTCCAACCACACGATGTTTCTTGACCCTGTGCTTATGAGTGCCGCCGTGTTGCCAAACCGCATGTACCAGACATTGCTGGAAGAAACCGTCTGCGCCCCTTTTGTGGGGACGTTGACACGTCTGTTGGGAGGAATGCCTGTTCCTCATTGCGACCATGGAATGACGCGGCTGTTTGACGGTGCGTCTGCGGCTTTAAGCCGACGGCGTTTCTTGCATTTTTATCCTGAAGGCGAGTGCTATCTTTACAACGCCCAACCCAACAAGTTCCATTGCGGTGCTTTTGTCACAGCTGCTGTTTTGGGTGTTCCTGTTGTTCCTATGGCGACAGTGTTCCAAAAAAACGGCAGCAAACCGTTCGTTCATTTGTATATATTGGAACCTATGAACCCAAAGGATTTTGGTGTTGTGGATTCGGACGGAACTGTGAACCTTGGACAGGCAAAACAATTCGCAGAGAACGTACGCCAGCGTATTTGCAACGAAATCTCTTTGAGAGGTGGAACGGGAGACTATTGCAAAGGACATCTGGAACGCATCCGTGGAATCAACGCATAGTCTTTGAATTGGGTCTTTTCAAAAACTCCTTGGGTTGATATAATAAACAATCTTTTTTATTGAACCTGAGGAGGGTTGAAAAATGGAAAAAATTTTTAAGTTGCAGGAGCGTGGTACAACAGTTCGCAAGGAAATTGTTGCCGGTATAACCACCTTTCTAGCCATGGCGTACATTCTGGCTGTGAACCCAGGTATGCTCGGAGAAACTGGAATGGGTTTTGGACCTGTCTTCACGGCCACCGCCATTTCAGCTGCAATCGCCACATTGATGATGGCGTTCTTTGCAAACCTGCCTGTTGCTCTTGCTTCTGGTATGGGCTTGAACGCATTCTTCACCTACACGGTGGTTTTTGGGATGGGCTGCACATGGCAGTTTGCCCTGACGGCTGTGTTGATAGAAGGTATTCTGTTCGTAATTCTTTCATTGTTTGGTGTAAGAGAAGCAATCATCAAGTCTATCCCCACAACCATGCGCAAGGCTGTGGCTGTAGGTATTGGACTGTTCATTTGTTTGATTGGTTTGAGCAATGCAGGTCTTGCCGTAGGAAAGGATTTGGGCACAATCGTTGGTTTTGTGAACTTGGACGTTCCTTCCGCATTGGTCGCTGTCATTGGTTTGATAATCACAATCGTTCTTTACGTCCTCAACGTGCCGGGTTCAATCCTTATTGGAATTGCTGCCACAACTTTGATTGGGATTCCTTTTGGTGTTACCACCATTCCTGAAGGGTTCAAACCTGTTTCTTTGCCTGAAGCCCCCCATCTTTTTGCTTTTGAATGGGGAAGTGTGTTCACGCTGAAATTTTTTGTTGTGTTCTTCACATTCTTGTTCACGGATTTGTTTGATACAATCGGAACATTGATGGGTGTAACGGAACAAGCCGGACTTGTGGACGAAGAAGGCAACATCCCCAATGCTAAGGGTGCACTTCTTGCCGACGCCGTTGGTACAGTTGCTGGTGCCTGTTTGGGTACCTCGACTGTGACAAGCTATGTGGAGTCTTCTTCCGGTGTAGCCGCTGGCGGACGTACAGGTCTTGCCTCTGTTGTGACTGCGATTATGTTCCTGTTGGCCTTGTTCTTTGGTAACATATTTGCCTTGGTGCCAAGTGCAGCTACTGCGCCAGCCTTGATTTTTGTTGGTTACTTGATGCTAAAATCCGTTAGCACAATAGATTTCACGGATGCCACAGAAGGTATTCCGGCGTTTGTCACAATCATGGTCATGCCGTTTGGTTATTCAATCGCAAAAGGTATTGCATGGGGAATCATTGCGTATGTAATCTGCAAGGTTGCAGGCAAGAAGATTAAGGACATTTCCGTTGTTACATGGATTCTTGCTGTGATTTTTATTGCAAACATTGTTTTTGAAGCCGTCAAGGCGTAGAACATATTTCAGTGTCCATAAAAATACCGTGTCGTTTTGGCACGGTATTTTTTTTGCCACCTTTCCCGCATTCCCCGCCCGCCCGTGCGTACGTAAGCAAAACATGCAACGTGGCTGCATGTAAACGGAGTGGCAGACCTCCCGCAGGAATCGTCCAGCACGCCGTAGCTGAGCCCTCCAAGGAATTGCCTTCAAAAAATTGCTTTCA
>JAZSMM010000184.1:0-8579 GCA_045535895.1 Treponema sp. | reverse complement strand
ACGATCCGACTTTATGTTGTCACCAATGTGCATGTGATTTCCGATGCCTACAAAATTTACATTTCCCTTTCCGACGGAACCCAATACGAGGGTCGTGTTGTCGGGACGGATTCGGCAAGCGACATAGCGGTTCTTAAATTCGACCCCCCTAAAGGCGTAGAACTACAGACCATTCCTTTTGGCGACTCTGATAATTTAAAGGTGGGGCAAAAACTGATTGCCATAGGAAATCCTTTCGGTTTTGAACGCACAATGACGACTGGAATTGTAAGCGGCTTGGGAAGACCTATTCAAAGTTCGTCCGGCACAATCATTCGGAATATGATTCAGACGGATACGGCTATAAACCCAGGGAATTCAGGTGGTCCATTGTTGGATACAAAGGGACGCATGATTGGGATAAACACAATGATTTATTCCACTTCGGGCAGTTCAGCCGGGATAGGTTTTGCCGTTCCGGTGAACACCGCAAGACGTGTTGTTTCTGATTTAATCCAGTACGGGAAGGTTAGGCGTGGGGTTATCGATGCCGAATATGTTCAATTGACTCATTCTATTGCAAAATATGCCGGGTTGGATATTTCCTCTGGGTTGTTGGTTTCCAGGGTGAAAAAAGGGAGCAGCGCGGAAAGTTCTGGTCTTAAAGCGGGAACAGAAGCAGTGCGCTATGGCAGCAGCAGGAATTCCAGGGTGATTTATCTGGGTGGGGATGTGGTAACGGCCATAGACGGCGTTAAAGTGGCAACTTTGGCGGACTACTATTCCCTTTTGGAAAGCAAAAAACCAGGTGACACTGTTGTTGTCACTGTTTACCGCAACAGAAAATATCAAGATTTGACAATAAAATTGGGTGATGCCGATTGAATTTGACTGAGTTTTGCTTTGGCTGGAATTTGACATGGCAAAATCTTTTCGATATAATTATATTATTCATTTGTAAAGCACAATAGAACAAATCTTTTCATTTTGGAGGTAAAGTTGTCCGATTATTTTGAAAACCTTCTGGTACAAAAACTTGCCCTTATGGCAGAACTTAACGATCCTATCAATCCTGAACTTTACAACACATATGACGTAAAACGTGGTTTGCGTTATTCTGACGGACGAGGTGTTTTGGTCGGGCTTACACAAATTGGTGATGTAATCGGTTATGATGTGGTGGACGGCAAAAAGATGGCTGTTCCCGGAAAATTACTTTACCGCGGATATGACGTGGAGGATTTGATTAAGGATGCGGATTCCCATGATGAATTTGGGTTTGAGCAGGTTGTGTACCTTTTGCTTTTTGGGCAGCTTCCTTCAAGAAGCCAACTAGAGGAGTTCAAATCATATTTAGGCGGAAGGCGTTTTCTCCCTATGAACTTCACCGAAGACATGATAATGAAGGCTCCGTCATCGGATATAATGAACAAATTGGCAAGAAGTGTTCTTGCAAGTTATTCATACGATGAAAGGGCAGAGGATAACTGTGTGGCGAATGTGTTGCGACAATGCGTGGATTTGATTGCACGTTTTTCTACCTTTGCGGCTTATGCTTACCAAGCAAAACGCCGTTATTACGATGGCAAAAGCATGTATATCCACAATCCTGTGGCAGAACTTTCCACTGCGGAGAATTTTTTGCGCCTTATTCGTCCAGACAAAAAATACACCAAACTAGAAGCGGATATCCTTGACCTTGCCTTGATTCTTCATGCCGAACACGGAGGTGGAAACAACTCTACTTTTTCCATTCATGTTGTTTCTTCCGCAGATACGGACACTTACTCCGCTGTTGCCGCTGCCGTGGGTTCCCTTAAAGGAAGGCGGCACGGTGGCGCCAACATGAAGGTCATGGAGATGATGGACGACATAAAGGAAAATGTCCATGACTGGGAGAACGAAAACGAAATCCGTGAATACCTAAGAAAAATCATACGCAAGGAAGCCTTTGACAAAACAGGCTTGATTTATGGTCAAGGTCATGCTGTGTACACCATTTCTGACCCCCGTGCTATTTTGCTTAGGGACAAGGCCGCCGAGCTTGCAAAAGAAAAAGGCATGATGACAGAATATAACTTGTACAGGATAATTGAGCAGGTTGCGCCGGAAGTTTTTGCAGAGGAAAAAAACAGTGACAAGAAGATTTGTACCAACGTGGATTTTTTCTCTGGTTTTGTTTACACGATGTTGAACATTCCTAGGGAACTTTACACACCGATTTTTGCCGTGTCACGCATTGCAGGTTGGGCGGCCCACCGTATAGAGGAAATCATAGCGGGTGGCAGGATTTATCGTCCGGCCTACAAGAATGTAATGTTTCCACGTGCTTTTGTTCCAATAGAAGAAAGGAAATAATTGATGGGCATGGAGCGTCTGGACAAAGTTCTTTCTCATCATGGATTTGGTACAAGAAAAGACGTTCGTAGGATGATTCGCCGTGGCATGGTTTCGGTGAACGGGCAGGTTTGTTCTGTTCCAGATGAGCATATAGACTTGGGGAATGTGGTGTTGACGGTAGAAGGTGAAGTTGTTCCCTTGCGTCGCCATGTGCATCTTATGATGAACAAACCTGCTGGTGTTGTGTGTTCAAATCGTGATGGAATGCACAGGACGGTTTTTGATTTGCTGGAAGACACCTACAGACAGGATTTTTTGGGTGGCGGCTTGCATATGGTGGGCAGGCTTGACATAGACACCGAAGGTTTGCTCCTTTTTACCACAGACGGGAGTTTGACCCACAGGCTTACTTCTCCAAAATCGAATTTTACAAAGACATATTTTGTGCGCCTTCAGCAAGAGGTTCCGGAAGAAGCTCGTCCTTTGATTACTCGGAGGTTTGCGGACGGAATACATATAGAACCTGACGGAGATGACGGTGAATATGACTGCAAACCCGCCGAACTTGAATGGATAGACGGTGTTTCTTGTCTTCTTGCAATCACAGAGGGACGTTATCATCAAGTCAAGCGAATGATAAGCTCCGCAGGGAACAAGGTTGTTTATTTACAACGTGTGGCGTTGGGCAAGTTGAAACTGGACATGAATTTGCCGTGTGGTGCCTACCGTGAATTGTCCGCTCAAGAATTAACGCTTTTGAGTTGAGAGTTTGTCTTGGCTTTATTTCTATTTTAGGTTTGCACAGGATATTTTTTAAGGCACAGCCTTTTTTCAAATTCTTCTTCTGTGAGAGGTTTGTCAAAAACATACCCTTGAATTATATCGCATTTCAATTCCTGCAAAAGATGCACGGTTTCCATTGTTTCCACACCTTCTGCAACCACGTCCATGTTAAGTTCTTTTGCCATCTGTATTATATTGGTTACAACTGTCTTCGCCTGCGAGTTCGGGGTTATTGTGTCTATCAAGGATTTGTCGAGCTTGAGTACGTCGAATTTCAAATTCTGAAGCAAACTCAACGACGAATAGCCGGCTCCAAAATCGTCTATTGAGGCGGAAAAATGCTTTTCCTTGAGTATGTTCATTGTGTTGTTCAGACTTTGCTGTTCATCCGAATAAAGAGTTTCCGTGAATTCTATCTCTATGAGTTCATGCGGTATGTTCCATTTGTCAACGGTTTCGCATATTCTTTGTGCCACATCATGGCGGCTGAAATGCAGTTTGGAGAAATTGACAGAGATTTTAACAAGTTCGTGTCCGTTTTTACGCCACTTGTCAATCGATTTGCAGACTTGGTTGAGTACAAAAAAATCAAGGTCGCATACAAGACCGTTTGATTCACAGCCGGGAATGAACATGCCTGGCGGAATTATGGTGTCCTTGTGCTTCCACCGTATCAACGCTTCTCCTCCGGTAAGGGTGTTGTCACAAAGTCGTATCTTGGGTTGGTACATCACAAAAAATTCTTCGTCTTCAAGTGCCTGTGGAACTTGTTGTGTGAGCAGAAGTTGGTTTACAATCTTGTCGCTGGTGGTTTTGTCAAAATAAACGGTGTCGGTGTTCTTTTCCTGCTTGGACAAAAGGAATGTGGAAAACAGGTATTTTGTGACCTCCTCAAAGTCCTGTTCCTGCCCTGTAGGGTAATAGATGCCGCTTTTTACAGTCAAATGCATTTGCAAGTCCTTGTTCTCTGACAAAGATGGTATTTCCATGTTGTTTATTTGGTGCAGATACCAATCCAGCCTGTCCTTTAACAAGAACGCAACAAAATTATCCGAACCAATGTGGAACAAGGACTCTTGCGGCGTTAGGATGTTTTTTGTTCCGTGACCAAATTCCTTTAGAATACTATTCGCCCCGTCATACCCGAATCGGTTGTTGAACAACATGAAATTTTTTATGTTGAACTGAATCAACACGAAATCCGTGATATGACCTTCTTTCATGAGCCGCTTGCCCACATGCATCATCATGTATTTGTTGTGAAGGTTTGTAACAGGGTCGGTTGTATATAACCTGAAATTTTCCGTTCGTTCATAATGAAGACAGTTTTCCATCACATTGTATCCATTGGCAATTGCCTGTGCCATTTGCCTGCAAGAGCCGTATCCACAGGTCTGACAGTCTATGCACCTTGTAGAAGGAGTTGTCTTGTTCATTTTGTTGAATATCTTGTCGTATTCTTCTTCTGACAATGATGGGACGGGTTTCGCCATGTCTGTATAAGTACGAGAAAAATGCGCAGGATTCAATTTTTTGTACCGTTCATTGAGTTTGGGAATTCGTTCCTTTCTGGGCATGTAATGACTGTAAAGGGCATCTTTGTCCCGAATTTCTGCGTATCTGGAGCGGATTTTTGTGTATTCCAGCATACACCTTTTCATGGAACATTTCTCTTTGTCCACGCCCGTACCAAAAAGGCAACCGTGTTCACATTGCAAAAGGTCAAGAATCACCGGCTCTTTGCTTTCAGCCACAATGTCTGCCACAGATTCGTCCGTGGGGGCGATATACTGCAAATCCCACAAAGACATTATTACACGGTCGTGTCCTATGAAGTACTCCAAGTTTTCCCTAAGCCCGCCGGACATGGGATAGAGGCTGCCAAGACCTTCTGGGAAAATTTGTTCCGGTTCGGCATGGAACCTGCCCAAATCTGCTCCCTCCAAATGTCTTAAAAGATGCTTGTATGTGACGTTGTACTGGACAAGGCCGTGTGTTGCAGGAGATGCTATCTCGTCTTTTTTTGCAATGCAAGGGCTTATAAAAGCTATGCTGTCCGAATTTTTCATGTAATGTTTTATATAGGTGGCAAGACAAATCAAAGGGGATTGTATCGGAATCAAACTGTCGATAAGCTCCGGGCGTTGCTTTTCTATGTAGTTCACTACCGCTGTGCAAGGCTGTGTTATTCCTCCTTTGTCTGGATGCTGCATGAAATACTGGACATATGCCCATGTGGTTATGTCCGCACCTTCGCTCATGTTCCAAATGTGTTTTACGCCCAAGGACTTTAAGTATCCCATTATTTTAGGGGCGATTTCAGGATAATCTATATAAAAAGAAGGGGAGACAATCAAGGAAACGGGAACTTTTGCTTTTAAACTTTCAAAGAAAGATTCTGTGTCGTCCTTGTATTCACGGGCTGAATGCTTGCAGATTGTGATGCAATGTCCGCAATGAATACAACGGTTGTTGTCTACAATAATTCTATTTTTCCCGTCTTTATAAGAGGCGATGTTCGCACCGGGAATTGGGCAGCCGGCTATACATCGATTACAACCAATACAATTTTCATTGGTGAACACAATGTTTAAATCTGTTTGCTTCATAACAGAATCCTTGAATAAATACTAAGTTTTCTCCAATTTCTCTAGTATTGTATTATTCAAAAAAAGAACTTTGCTGTCAAGGCGTGGAAAAAGGCGTATATTACCACCTTGCAAAAACAAGGGTTTAGTAATATTCTTATTATATTATCAAATCATTCTAAAACTAAGTTGTAAGGAGTGCTTTATGAACGGAATTTTTGATTTCACCATTGATGAACTTGGACAGTGCAAGGTTGTTTCACCAATCCATTTGTCAAAGGAACGTAATGACTACCGTGCAAATTATGTGACAGAAGATGAATTTATCCGTTACAACCTTGATGTTTACAACGACAACCAAGAAGATCAACAAAAAGCCTTCCGTTCCAACTTGATTGAAAAAGCGGGTCCCCGTGAATACATTTATTTTAATCCCAAGCATGTGAATGCAGGAATCTGTACTTGCGGAGGTTTGTGTCCAGGATTGAACGATGTCATCCGTGCCATTGTGCGATGTTTGTACAATCGCTACGGTGTACGCCGAATCCGTGGAATCCGCTTTGGCTTTAAAGGATTGTTTCCAGAATATGGATTTGAACCTATCGATTTGACCCCTGATTTGGTAGACGACATACACAAAACAGGAGGTTCTTTTCTTGGAACAAGCCGTGGTGGTGGCAACCGTGTAATGGAAATAGTAGATGCCATAGAAGCACTGAACATGAATATGGTGTTTATCATTGGTGGCGACGGAACCCAGCGAGGGGCGTTGGAAGTCGCAGAAGAAATTGAAAAACGTGGCTTGAAGGTTGCTATTGTCGGGGTGCCAAAAACCGTGGACAACGACCTTATATTCATACAACGCAGTTTTGGCTTTGACACCGCTGTGCAAAAAGCAACAGAAGCAGTCGCAGCCGCCCATATGGAGGCTCATTCGCACATAAATGGAATCGGTTTGATTAAACTTATGGGACGCGAATCCGGATTCATCGCTACCGCAACTGCCCTTGCCAGTCACGAAGCAAATTTTTGCCTAATTCCAGAAGTTCCCTTTGATTTGGACGGTCCAGAGGGTTTTCTTGCAAGTCTTGAACAGCGAATTATAAAGAGGCATCACGCCGTTATAATCGTAGCGGAAGGTGCGGGCCAAAACCTGTTGGATACAACCGACGAAAAAGATGCCTCTGGCAACAAAAAACTAGGCGACATAGGAATTTACCTGCGTGACAAAATAAATGAATATTTTGCACAAAAGAAAATCCATATCAACCTGAAATATATAGATCCAAGTTATCAAATTCGTTCTGCACCGGCCGCTCCAACGGACTCCATTTATTGCGAAAGATTAGGCAACAATGCAGTTCATGCGGCAATGGCAGGAAAGACAAAACTTGTGATAGGCCTTGTGCATGACAAATACGTCCATCTTCCTATAAAACTTGTAACGGCACGTCGCCACAAAGTAAACCCAGAAGGTTCATTGTGGCGAGATGCTTTGGATGCGACAGGTCAACCTATTCTTATGGTAAATGACAAGGATTCTTTGCCGCCTTCTAGCGATGGAAAATGAACTTGATAGTTTGACTTTGCCAAAACCAAACTACAAAACCAAATAGACAAAAATCCCAAGAACCAGCAAAAGGATGATGTTCCAGACTGTAAAAGTATTGAAATATCCTCCTTTTGTTGGAGCAAAATCTGGGTTTTCTGATTCAAAGTTTTTGTACAATTTGTAAGAAATAACGCTTGCAAGAGAAGCAATTAGAGTTCCAAGCCCTGCCACATTTACGGCTGCCAAAAGTTCTTTTCCGTTGCTTGTAAAATTAGAAAGCAAAAGAGCGGCTGGCACATTGCTTATAACTTGGCTAGAAATCAATCCAGAAAGATAAGTTGAAAGTGGATTTTCCAATAGTTTTGAAAAAATACTTGAAAGATTTTCCATAGAAGCAATGGAGCCTGTAAAAAGAAAAAAGCCAACAAAAGTAAACAACAAACTATAATCAACTTTGAAAAAAGTTTTAGGGGAAGTTACAAGCCCCAAAAGTAGAACAATCCACAACAAAGTTTTGTAATCTAAAATTCTAAAAACCGATAAAAGGCACAATATCAACAAAAAGGAAAAAACAATTATTTTTAGAACTGGCTTTTTTTCTTCCGTTGGAAAATAACTAGAAAAAATTGGTATTGGCTTTCTTGTAAAAAACCAAGCCAAAAATCCACATAAAAAAAGTGATGGAAGACCGATTTTTATTGTTGTTGCAAAAAAATCCCAAGTTTCCATCTGATAAAAGTTGAACAAGTACAAATTCTGTGGATTCCCCATTGGTGTAACACAAGAACCAAGATTTGCCCCCAAGGTTTCTAGCACAATAAGTTTAGCTGCAAGACTTTTATCTTGGTTTTGAAGATTTACCTTTTTGCAAATAATCAAAGAAATTGGCACAAAAGTTAAAAGGGCAACATCGTTTGTTACTGCCATAGAAACAAAAAAAACTAAGAAAGTCAGTACAAAAAACATTTGCCGAGTATTTTTACACAAGGCAAGCATTTTTCCTGCCAATTTATCTAGTAAATTGATAGAAGAAAAACCTTGGATTACGTACATTAAACAAAAAAGTAATCCTAAAACCCGAAAATCAATAGAATCTTTTATTGTGACAAAATCTGGTCTGCAAACTAAAATTCCAACCAATCCTAAAACCAAGGCAATGCACAAAACAATTTCTTTTTTTATAAACTGAAGAATCTTTTGCATTTGCTTAAAACCATGTTTCCCAAATTTTGGGTTTAAGACCAACTGTTGCGTTAGTTTTGCCGTTTCTTACAACAGGTTGCATAATAAGGTTTTGGTTTTCAAAAAGTTTTTCTTCAATATCAGATTCATCAAGA
>JAZSMM010000155.1:0-12699 GCA_045535895.1 Treponema sp. | reverse complement strand
ATTTTAAAGAACAAAGATTATTCAGTCATTGAAACATATGACATCCAATTGGCACAAAAAGGACTTTATATACAAGATAAAAGAAAAAAAATGGTTTTTATATTTAATAATATTTTTTCAAAGTTGTATGAAAAAATATGTGGAATAGACGGTGTCAATATTATATATGAACCTTCATGGCATGAAAAAGAAAGAATAACACCTTCTTTTGAAGAAGTTATGCAAATGTTAAAACATAAAAGGCAAGTTGATTGTGCTATGGAAACAACAATGAGCGGTCCTCATCGTGACAGAATTAAATTCATACGAGATGGCAAATCTTTTATTTCTTCAGCTTCAACCGGACAAAAAAGACTTGTTTCAATTTTACTTAGAGTAGCGCAGGCTGAATATTACACAGAAATAACACAAAAAAAACCTGTTTTATTGATGGACGACGTTTTATTGGAACTTGACCCGGAAAAAAGAGAGAAAGTAACAACAATGCTTCCTGAGTATGATCAACTTTTTTGTACTTTTCTTCCCGGAGAACCTTATGAAAGATACAGCCATTCAACAACAAAAAAATATTTTATAAATGGTGGTATTTGGCATGAATGATAACATTTACTCTGCAAAAGATATGATAACGCAGACTGTTTCTTCTTTATTTAAAAATATAAGTGCAGAAAAAATGAACCAAACAAAAGATATGTTAAAACAATGGAAATCCATATTGTTGTCTATAAAAAGTAGCGTTACTCCAGATTGTGGGCAAAAAATGCTAGACCACAGCCGCATAATAGACATAAAAGAAGGAGTAATGTTTATAGAAATAGATCATCCTGGTTGGATGCAACTTTTTGAAACATACAGAACATATATTTTAAGAGGTCTGGAATTTAAGTTGCCTGAATTTAAAATAAACACATTGACGTATAAATTAAAAAAGAAAGAAGATTTAAACACAGCTCGGATTATTACTAGAGAAGAAGCAGAAGCTGCCTTGGAAAAACAAGAAAGAAAGATTGAAGAAACCCAAACACAAACGAGTAATTCAAAATTGCCTCCTGAACTAGAAGCCATTTTTTCCCGTTTTAAAGAAACAATATTGACTAACGACCGAAAAATATGATATTGTTTTCAAACTTATCTTAGAAATCTTAGGTTTTCTTATTTTTTTTATGTAAGAAAACCTTATCAATAAAGGAGACGTGTTCTATGAAACGGACATATCAACCCAGTAAAGTAAAAAGAAACAGAAAATTTGGATTTCGCGCAAGAATGAAAACCCGTGGCGGTCGTATGATTCTTAAACGCAGACGTGCGAAAGGACGTTATAAGCTTTCTGTTTCTGATGAGAAGAAGCCTTATTAATTTTTTATAGAATATAAGGCATGGGAACAGACTTGCTGAAAACGGGAAAATTTACCCGTAAAGAGCGGGTGAAAAAATCCTTGACTATTCAGAATTTATTTAAAAAAGGGAATCGCGTGAGTGTTTTTGGTGCAAAACTTTTTTTTGCGCCAAATGAATTAAATGTTAATCGAATAGCATTTGCGCTTCCCCGCGGTTATGGAAACGCTGTGGAAAGGAACTATTCCAAGCGTATTAGCCGTGAAGCCTATCGTTATTTCAAAGCATTCCTGAACACCGGATATGATATGGTTTTATTGGTTTATCCGGGAAATGATTCGTTCCACAGTCGGTGTGCCCAAATTCGTTGCTTATGTAGAAAAGCCGGACTAGTTTCTTTATGAAAAAATTTCTGGTCAAAATTCTGTGTTGGTTGATTCGTTTTTACCAAGTTTGTATTTCACCTGTTTTTCCTCCATGCTGTAGATTTTATCCGACATGTTCGGCTTATGCTTTGGAGGCAATACAAAAATACGGTCCATTTAAAGGGCTTTATTTATCCATAAAGCGAATTTTAAGATGCAATCCTTTTGCGTCTGGTGGATATGACCCTGTTCCATAAAGATAGACCGTTATTTTTTAGGAGATAATTTTTTATGGAAAAAAATACCGTTTGGGCAATTGTTCTTTCAACTCTTGTTTTGGTTGTTTTTATGTTTATTCAGACTATATTTTTCCCTCCAGTCCCTGTGGAACAGGATTTAGTGGAAATTACAGAAGAACCTGGAACGGAACTTGTGAACACAGCTGTTACAGCAGAACCAACCATAATTGTAGAAACAGAAAAAGAACTTTCTTCAAGTACAGTTTCTGTACAAGAAGGTAATTTACAAGAACAGCATTTTATTATTACCACAGATAAAGCAAAAATAACCTTTACAAACCGTGGCGGCGATATAATTGGGTATGAGTTTATTGACCACAAAGACGGTGATGCCGGTGTGGAAATGGCTGATAACATAACAGCAGACAACAGAGCTTTTTCCTTGGCATTTGGCAGTGCTGAAAATGGCATAATAAACGATTTGTTCAATGTAAGAAAAATAGATGACTACACGATTGGCTTTTATAAAACCTTTTCAATAAAAAACCAAGACGGAACAGACAGTTCCTTTGTTTTAGCAAAACAATATTCATTCAAGCCGGACGATTATATGTTCCGAATGGATGTTTCCATAGATGGCGATGAAACAATGAAAGGTCTTGCTTTTGGAAATTCCGCTTACACATTGCGTACTTCCCCTCAGATTGGACCAAAATACAATGCAAAAAGCGACAGATATGAATACAGAGCATTCATGTCCTTTACTGGAGAAAAAAAGAAAAAGACAACCCTTGCATCTGGGCAAACAAAAGTTTACGACAAAGACTACAGTTGGACAGGTGTTGCTGGAAAATATTTTGAAATAATTGGAATTCCTTTGGACAGATCTTCCATGAAAGACGTTCTTTATTCTTGTGCTATGGAGTCTGAAGATGTTTCAAATGCTCAACTTTTTATGACAAGGAACGCAATTTCTGGAAGAGATACAAGAGATACATATTATTTTTATGTTGGTCCCAGAACGGAAAAGGACTTGAAAATATACAATGTTGCGGATGACAATTCATGGAATCTTTCTGGTCTAAAGTTAAATGAAAGCCTTGAGTCTACAGGTATTCTTTCTTGGCTGGAAACTTTCCTAAAATGGTGCATGGAGTTGATTTATAAGATAATTCCCAACTGGGGAGTTTCTATTATCGTCCTTACTATTTTTATAAAGATTTTACTTTTTCCTTTGACAAAGAAAAGTTCTCTGTCTTCCCTTAAAATGCAGGAAGTACAACCAAGAATGCAGGAAATCCAAGTAAAATATAAAGACCAGCCAGAAAAAATGAACATGGAGTTAGCAAAATTATACAAGGAAACAGGGTTCAATCCTCTTTCAGGATGTTTGCCGTTGTTGATACAGTTTCCTTTGATTTTTGCTATGTACAACTTGTTTAATAATTACTTTGAATTTCGCGGAGCAATGTTCATTCCCGGATGGATTCCTGATTTGTCCACAGGAGACAGTATATATACGTTGAAATTCAATCTGCCTTTTGGAATGGGTAACCAAGTACGACTTTTGCCTGTTATATATGTAATTTCCCAATTAATTTTTGGAAAAATAACACAAACAGGTTCAACTGCAGGAAGCAATGGTCTTCAAATGAAGATAATGATGTACGGAATGCCTATCTTTTTCTTCTTTGTATTCTACAATGCTCCTTCCGGCCTGTTGATTTATTGGACGGTAAGTAACTTGTTGCAGCTTGTTCAGCAGTTGCTTTTAAACCGTGTGGTAAAAGCAAAAAAGGCAGAAATGGAAAAGAACAAAGAAGCAGAAAAGAAGATTTTTGTTCCAAGAAAAAAGAAATAAACCTTGTTTAGGAGAATATAAATGACTTACGAGTACGAAGCAAAAACAGAAAAAGAAGCCATAGAAATGGCGGCGGCGGAACTGGGTTTGGAAAAAGACCAGTTTGATGTTGAGATTCTGGAAACACAAAAGAACAGTTTGTTCAAAAAAGGTTATGTCAGAATTAAAGTTCATACTGTAGAAAATGTGGGGCTGGGACATATGAACCCCGAATTTGATGGAGCAATACCAAAAACCTCCAAAAACATTTTTGCAAACCCCCTTCCACAAGATGAATTTGAAAAACAACTTATTGATTTTACATCGTCTATGATTGAAAAAATGGGTTATGACGTTACCGTGGAAATTATGTTCCGTGAAGAACATAAAATTGGCATGCGCATGAGTTCTTCACGTTCCTCCATTTTAATTGGACGAAAAGGAAAAAATCTGGATGCATTGCAACTTTTAGTGAATGTATATGCCGGAAGACTTGGACGAGAAGACGTAAGAATTATTCTGGATATAGAAAATTATAGAATTAGACGTGAAGAAGCTCTTGTTCGGTTGGCTTACAATACTGCGGATAAAGTTCGTACAAGTCGCAAATCTATTTTGTTGGAACCTATGAATCCATTTGAAAGACGGCTTATTCACACCACATTAAACGACATAAGCGATGTAGAAACGAAAAGCGAAGGAGAGGGGCTTTACAAACAGGTCAGAGTTATTTACAAAGGAATTCGTTGATGGCAATGGCAAAACAAAAGGCACAGAAAAATTTATTTATTTTGTGCCTTTTTTTGGCAACAAGTTTTTCTTTTTCGGACACAACGGATGCCTTACAAAACACGGAATTGGATTCTGTTGTGTTTAAAGAATTAGTTCAAAAAGGAAGACTGGACAGGACCGCTTACAAAAAAGATTTGGAGCCAATATTGTGTCCAGACACGGAACTTGGTGAAAACTTGCGTAAAAGTTGGATCTCCGAGGAAGAACCTGTTTTTATTGCTGAATCCTTGTTTTACCTTGAAAAAAAAGAAAAAGAAAGTAAAACGGAAATACCATTGATTTCCAAGTTAATGAGAAGATTTTCCACAATGGAAGGAATAACTTATTATTCAAACAGCAATGAAAAAGTAGAAACTTTGTATTCGCAGTCCTACACAATTGAAAATCCAAAAACCATGAAAAAAATTCCGGATCAGACGGAAATACCTGCCGACAAATTGACGCTTTATTTGTACCAAAAAGACAATTCCTTTGGCAAAACTGTCTACGAAGCAAATATAAACGAACATGAAAAAGAAGTTTCTATGAGTTTGCATAATGTGGAACCGATAAAATTTTCTTTTATCACCGCTGTAAAGGAAAACAACCTAACAATGTCTCTTTTGTTTATTGATAAAGGAGACTATATTTTAACTTATATTTTTGCACAATTGAAATTTCCGGCGTTGGCAATTTTTGAAGAAAAAGTAAACGAATCGTTTAGAGCAAGAATAGATGCCATATATGAATGGTTCAGAGAGAGTTATATTGCATACAATAATTAGGAGGAAATAAAATGAAAAAAACATTCCGGTTTATTGTTTCGTTGGCATTAATTTTTACAGGAGGATGTTCTTCTATGGATAAAAGCATGAAGGCAATAGAGGGAAAAGAAGGTGTTTTTGCTATTTTGGAGACGACAAAAGGAAGCATTGCATTGGAGTTGTATTATAAAGATACTCCTCTTACAGTGACAAATTTTGTTGGACTTGCAGAAGGTACGCTTGATGCAACCAAAGGAAAGCCTTTTTATGATGGTCTGAAATTTCATCGTGTTATCGCAGATTTTATGATTCAGGGTGGAGATCCAAAAGGAAACGGAACCGGTGGCCCAGGATACCGTTTTGAAGATGAATTTGTGGAAAAATTAAGGCATGACGGGCCGGGAGTTCTTTCCATGGCCAATGCCGGACCAGGAACAAACGGAAGCCAATTCTTCATAACCCATGTTGAAACCCCTTGGCTTGACGGAAAACACACGGTTTTTGGACGTGTTTTGGATGGACAGGACGTAGTTGACAGCGTGGAACAAGGCGATGTCATAGAAAAAGTAACAATTGTTCGCCAAGGAGAAGAAGCGCAATCCTTTACGGCAACACAAGCCGATTTTGATGCAAGACAAGAGGTTGCAAAAAAAGCGGCAGAAGAACGCTTGGCAAAAATAAAAGAAGAGCGTGAGGCTGCAAAAGCTGCGACCAAAGAAGCCATAGAAAAAGGTTTTCCAGATGCAACAAAAACAGAAGATGGAATTTATTACATGGTGACAAAAACCGGTTCTGGTGACAAATGCGGTTTAGGAAAAAATGTAGCGGTTCATTATACAGGATACTTTTTGGACGGACGTATATTTGATTCTTCAGAAGGACGAGGTACGCTTGACTTCAAGACAGGAGCAGGTCAAATGATTCCGGGTTTTGATGTGATGGTTCAGGACATGCAGGTTGGAGAAAGTCGTACGGCTATACTTCCACCTGAAATGGCGTACGGAGATGCAGGTGCGGGCGGTGTTATTCCTGGCGGTGCTTACATTGTTTTTGATATAGAACTTGTTCGTATAAGATAGACAAAATCAATACTTTTTAAGGCGGCTGGCATGGCTAATATAAAGAAATTGTTTTCGGTTATGATTACATTTTTTTGCTTGGTGGTGTTAGCCGCCAACTTGTTTTCGCAACAATACAATCAAAATGTGGAATTGAAGCACAATTTTTCCGGCGAGTATACATTGGTAGAACGTTCCGACTGGTCGCAGTATGTCAATGGAAAATACATTGGTTTGACTAGCCGTGAAGCACGTGGTTACTTAAATCCCATTCCAGATGCAAAAGCCGAGGAATCAGGAGCAACACGTTATTCCGGGGATTTTTATGTTTTCCAACAGACTAAGAAGAATAATGTGAACACGGCGCACGGTTTGGACGAAATACAACCAGCTTCTTTTGTTGTAAACAATGACAATAGCGTAAAATTTGACCAGTTGTGTTTTTATCCCCAACTTAGAAATTTTCCGGTTTTTCCCAAGGAGCAAGTAAAGAAAGGCAGCCGTTGGCAATCTTTGGCGGAACGTGTTGTGGATCCTTTGAATGATGGACAATATACGATTTTAGAGATTCCTGTAGAATATGAGTTCGTTGGAGAAGAAACTTATAAAGGAAAGCAAGTTTATAGAATCCGTGCGAAGTTTGCCACAAGAATCAACCAATACAATCCACCAAGAATTAGGGATTCAAGGTTAAAGCAAGCAACGGGAACACATGATGTCAATATTATTGTGGACGCACAGACTTGTGCCGTTGTGATGATATTGGACAGAATGGATGAAACATTCGCATATAACGACGGCGGAACGGTACGTTACCGTGGAAATGTTTCGTTGTTCACGGAGATTCCTGTTAAAGTAGAAGACCAAGATATTTACGAACGTGCTGTTTATATTGCCACAGGCAAGGAAACAGGTTCTTCTTCTGGAACGAATACGTCTGATTCTGGCAGTTCTGGTTCTTCTTATTCTGGCATATCCACGCATGAAGATTCCCATGGTTCTGGAGAACCAGGTTCTAATGAATCAAGCCATGGCGGTTCCTCTGCAAATGGTAATGGTAGTGATACAGAAATATCAGGAAGGAATGATACATTCAATGTAGAAAAAACAGATAAAGGCGTTAGGCTTTCTGTAAGAAACCTCCAATTCTACGCAGACAGCGCAAAGTTGCTTCCCGGAGAAGAAGCCAGACTTGATGCTGTTGCAGAAGTTCTGCGTAGTGTCCCAAACGGAATGTTTTTGATAGAAGGACATACAGCCGCAGTTGGTCGCCCAGAAGGGGAAAAACAACTTTCTGTTGAACGTGCCAAAGCCATTGTGGACGCACTTGTAATACGTGGTTTTAGGGCTGAACAATTTATGTACTATGGTTATGGTGGTACACGACCGATTGCAGACAACAATACGGATGCAGGAAGAGCAGCTAACCGACGTGTAGAAATAACCATATTGCAGTAGCAACAAGCTAAAAAAAACGGTATAGTGTTTAACATGAAAAACAAGATGCACAAGCAAATGGCGGTATGTGGCATGGCAGCCGTAAAAGCCTTGGCAAAGGAACATCCCGAACAAATTAGGCGTTTTTATTACTCAGAAGACAACATTCATCAGTTTGGGAATTTGTGTAAATATTTGGCACAAAATAAAATTCCTTACAATAAAGTTCAAGAGCAGGATTTGGAAAAATTATGCGGAAGCGTGCATCACCAAGGTGCGGTCGCCATAATAGACGAAGTAAAACCGCAACCTTTGACTATTCCCATTGTTGACGGTTGGGTGGAACGAAAAGAGTCTGCCATTCTTTTGGACAGGATAGGCAACGCAAACAACTTGGGGGCAATTATTCGTAGTGCGGCTTTTTTTGGAATACGCAATATTGTCATTCCAATTGGTGAAGTTCAGTCAGCTGTAACAACAAGTACTTACCGTGTAGCCCAAGGGGGCATGGAATATGTAAATGTTTATTCAGTTAGGTCCGCTGTAAGGTTGTTGCAGGATTTGCAAGGCAGGATGGCAAGGATTGGAACAGACGTTAAATCCAAAAATTCTGTTAGAAATATAAAAAAAATATGCAACGAAAAACCAGTTGTTGTGGTGTTGGGAAACGAAGAATATGGTATTTCCAAGTTGATACAGGAAAACTGTGATGATTTGGTTGTAATTCCCGGTTCTTCCTTTGGTACAAAAAAAGAACAAAAAATGGAAAGTTTGAACGTAGCACAGGCGGCGGCTGTTCTTTTTTATGAGATGGCAAATCTTTGGAGTTGAAAATGACGATGCAGTATGAAAAGATAATACATCCACTTGAACCTGTATACAATGAAAGGAGTCGGTTCCTTGTTCTGGGAACAATACCTTCTCCCGTGTCCAGAGAAAAGAATTTTTATTATTCCCACCCGCAAAACAAATTCTGGCAGGTTCTTTCGGCTGTGTTTGATGTTCCAATTCCCTTTACCGTAGAAAGCAAGAAAAAATTGATTTTGGAAAACAATCTTGCTTTATGGGATGTTCTTGCTTCTTGCCAGATAAAGGGAGCAAGCGACACAACAATCCGAGAGCCGGTCGCCAACGATTTTTCCGTTTTGTTGCAAGAAACTTCCATCGAGCGTATATTTACTACAGGGACACAAGCGTATAAATTATACACAAAATTGTGCTTGCCAGATACAAAAATAGAAGCCATATCTTTGCCTTCTACAAGCGCAGCGAACCAAGGAAGATATCCGCTGAACAAATTGATAAAGGAATACATGGTTTTAAGGGATTTGCAAAGGCCTTTGTACAATTCAGAAAAAGCAGAAAAAAGGAAATAGAGTTGAGAAAAAAAACTTTAATAGCAGCAACATTGGCGGTAGTTCTTTCAGTTCCAGTTTTTGCAGAATTTGTTGATTTGTTTTCTGGAAAGGCAGGAATATTTGAATTGAATCCTCTTTATGACGGGCTTATTGCAGGTGGCGGCGCAGCTATTACAGTGGGAACCTTTGTAGCGGACAAACTGGCAGAAAAACCTTCTTATGACGGAAGAATTCTTGATTTAGGTTGTGTAAATCCTGTGGATAAATGGGCGGCCCAACCATATTCCAAAACATTGCACATAACAGGAACTGTCACAGAAGTTGTTGCAATGGCTGCTCCGGCAGTTTTAATGCTTACGGATAAAACCGAGTGGGGTGTGGTCGCACTGATGTACGCTGAATCTGTTTTATGGGCCAACGGATTTAAGGAACTTGTGAAAAACCTTGTGCACAGGGAACGACCCTATATGTACTTTAAAAATCCGCCACAAGAAAAGATAGACGACGGGGATTTTGTTCGTTCTTTCCCTTCTGGGCATGCGACGATGGCATTCAACGGAGCTGTTTTTACAAGTTATGTCTTTGCAAAATATTTTCCTGATTCCAAACTCAAAGTACCTGTAATAGCCGGAAGTCTCTCTTTTGCCGTTGCAACGGCCGTGCAAAGAGTTTTAAGCGGAAACCACTTTATAACAGATGTTGTAGCCGGTGCGGTTCTTGGGTCTGTCACGGGATTCCTTGTGCCTTTTTTGCATACACTGCCTTTGAAATCCGATAAAATGAATGTGGCTGTTTCTCCCGTGGGTCTTTATGTGACATGTCGTCTATAGTTTTCCACAAAAAATCCACAAGAAGAGGAAGTGAAAGAAAATGAAATATTTTATATGCTCGGATATACATGGTTCTGTTTTGGCTGTGGAAAAACTTGTGGAAAACTTTTATAAGTTGGAATGTGACAAGATGATTTTGCTTGGAGATGTTTTGTACCACGGTCCAAGAAACCCCTTGCCACAAGAATATGAACCTAAAGTTGTCGCAAAAAAACTAAACTTGCTGGCAGACAGGATAATTGCTTGTCGTGGAAATTGCGACAGTGAAGTTGACCAGATGATTTTGGATTTTCCTATGTTGGCGGACAACGCATTGATTTGCGACAACGGAATACGGATTTTTGCAACACATGGGCATATTTATTCACCGCAAAAAATGCCGCCACTTTGCTCCGGCGATATTTTTCTTTATGGTCATACTCATGTTCAAAAATTGGAAAAAACGGGTAATGGGATAACTTTGTGCAACCCTGGTTCTCCTTCTTTACCAAAAGAAAATTCCCCGTCCGGTTTTGCCGTGTTGGTAGAAGGTAAATTGGTTTTACATGAGTTATAAAAGAACAAGAATACAACTGCTTGGTACTTGATTATTTACTAGATTTTATAATAGAATCTTTAATGCTTTCGGTATTCCGAATTAAAGGAGGTGACAAAAACATGGCAACAATCGTGGTTGACGAATCAGAAAATCTGGAAAAAGCTATCAAAAGATTCAAGCGCATGGTTGAAAAAGAAGGTATTATTCGTGAATTCAAAAAACGTGAATATTTTGTGAAACCTTCTGCAACAAATCATCAGAAAAAGGTTACTCTTGAACGCAAACTATTGAACAAGAAACGTAAGACAACAAAAAAAGAAGTTTAATCTTTGTGTGTGTTTTGAACTAGTTTTTTGAAAAGAAAAAGGTGTCTTTGGGGTTTTTAGACTTCCCGGCGGACACCTTTTTTATATGCCAAATTTTTTAGTTGAGGAAGTTCTTTTAATTTTTGTCTGTTTCTTTTGTTTGCATGTTTTGATTTTTTCCTTATTCTATTTTTTTAAAGATCCAAACATATCGGCCAGTTTCTTCTGTGGATTTATAATAGTCGCCGTATCGTGCCGCAACTTTAAAACCGCATAGTTCTGCAAGATAAGTCAATTCAGAAATGTAAGTTTGACGCATTTTTAGCGGACGAATTCTTTCCGAAATTATATTTCCGTTGTTATCATAAGTTTCAAATTTCCAGTTTCCAGACATAATTTGGGTGATATAATCATATGTTTCTGCACAATAAATCTTTTCTTTGAAACCTTCTTTGTTTGTGTATTCTAATCTAAATCTATAGTCATTTTCTGTAGATTGCATTTGTGCTGATTGAATTATTGGGAAAGGTTGGAAAGTGTTCAAAGTTAAAATTCCATCGTCTGTTAAATGTTCTCTGATATTTAACAAAGTTTTTCGTTGGTCTTCACCAGATAAAAGATGCATGAATCCAGAACGCGCGATAATTGCCAAAGAGTATTTTCGGCCGCTTTTGAAATTCGTCATATTTCCAGAAAAAACTTTTGCTTTTAATCTTGAGGAACTTACTTTTTCTGCACAAACTTTTACCATTGCATCTGACAAATCGCAGCCTTCTATATCGATTCCGTTTTGCGCCAACTCTAAAAGAACGGCACCTGTTCCACACGCGACATCAATTACGCCATATTTGCCATATTCTTTTGCTAATTCAAGATAAAAATCCTTAAAGCCGTCATACATGTCTTTTTCTTTGTACATTTCGCTCAAGTATAAATCATAATTTTGGGCAACATCGTCAAAATCGTGTAAATCCATATAAAACCTATGCCTTGAATTCCTTTGTGTTTGGGAAATTAAAATGTATTGTCTGCAAAACCTGACTAAAGACAGAATCATAGTTGTCGTCTTTTACTTTTATGGTGGTGACGGAAAAGTCTGGACTTTGTTTTTCTTGCAAAAACTGGGAAAGTTCTTTCCGGTTAGCGAACAAATATTTTTCAAAGCCGACAGGTTCTATTATGTCGTCAGTGCAGTGAGTGGGATGGCGACCTTGTTCTTTTATTCTGCTGGTGAATTTTTGGAAAAGTTGGTTTGTTTCGCCTTGCAAGAAAAAAAGAAGGATTTTGTAATTGAGCTGCTTTGCCAAGGTTTTTAGTGCGATGATTTCTGGCTTGTGAAAATTGGCTTCCAAAATCAGGTCTTGTTCCAAAAAAGCATACTGGCAGAAAATGTGCTTCATTATGTCCACAGAAGCAATGCTGAGGTTTTTGTTTTCTTGCCGGCAAGAAAATCCTATGTCGTCGGAAAGGATTTCTTTTAGCACGTCTTTTGTAAAACACAAAGCTTTTATTTTTTGGGAAAGTCTTTTTGCCAAGGTGCTTTTTCCTGTGGCAAGGTCGCCAGTGATAAGAATAAGAGTTTTCATCTGAAGCAGTATAGTTCAAAGACCTTTTTTTAACAATCGTCTTGTCCGTGCCAAAGGCTCGTTGCAGTATTCAGTTGTGGTTCGGTTATTTTTAGTTTTGTGATATAATTAGTCTTTTTTATTTGACCTATTTATGGATGTATGGTATGTTAATTATAAGGTCAGAAAGACACTTATACGGTTCGCCGTGCCTTGCCCTTTTAGGGTCTATCTTTCTGGCCTATTTTATTTTAAATCAGTTGTATATCCATAACAGAAAAATTAATCAGTTAT